>JAITFC010000105.1 GCA_031281635.1 Puniceicoccales bacterium
TCACTTAGAGGCAATAGCGCCGTCGGAGAAGTGCAGCTGAGTTGGCGACCGTCCAACCGAAAAAATCTCGCCATCGACCTCGGCTTGAAAGGCTACATAGGTGCGAGAGAGGGAATTAGTGCACATTTACAAGTTTCCAGGGCTCTGTAAAATCAAAGAAAATTCCTAGCAATTCGCACTGCATTTTCTCGATTTAAAAATCTTGTCGATGATGAGATTTTCAGCAAAAAGAAAGGCTGTGAAAGAGTTTTACCTAACCACGGCAATCGATTATGCCAACGGAAGTCCGCATATTGGGCATGCCTACGAGAAGATTCTTGCCGATGCAATCGTCAGATCGCGGCGTCTGGAAGGCATTCAGTGTCATTTCCTTACGGGGTTGGATGAACACGGTCAAAAGGTGCAGGAAACCGCTGAGCGACAAGGGAAAAGGCCGCAACAATTGTGTGACGAGGTGGCAGATTTGTTTCGGAAAATGTGTGCCGATTTACATATTTCCTACGACGATTACGTGCGCACCACACAACAGCGGCATAAAACTGTGGTGCGGAACATTCTAAGCAAACTTCACGAGCGTGGAGAAATTTATCGTTCGGAATATAAAGGCCTCTATAGTGTTCGCGCAGAACGTTTTGTCCAAGAAAAAGATCGCATCAATGGTGAGTGGTCGGAGGATTTCGGCGAAATCATCGAACTCTGCGAAAGCAATTATTTCTTCCGCCTCAGCAAGTACCAAGATTGGCTGGTCGAATTTTTACGGCGCAACGAAAACTTTATCTTCCCACAATTTCGTCAAAAACAGGTGCAGGAATTCCTTCGCGAGCCGCTTAACGATCTCTGCATTTCGCGTCCTAAGTCACGCCTCCACTGGGGGATAGAGCTTCCATTTGACGAGCATTACGTGACCTATGTCTGGTTTGACGCGCTGATTAATTACGTTTCCGCCATCGGCTACGGGACGGAAAATTTCGCGCAATTGTGGCCGGCCGATGTGGAAGTGATCGGCAAAGACATTCTCGCACCTGCCCACGCGATATATTGGCCGATTATGCTGCACGCGTTGGATTTAGAGCCTCCGAAGCAACTGCTTGTCCATGGGTGGTGGCTGGCACGCGGCGGAGAAAAAATGTCCAAAAGTTTGGGGAATGTCGTGCATCCACTCGATTACGCGAAAATCTACGGCGCGGATGCATTTCGCTATTTCGTTCTGCGGGAGATGGTTGTCGGACAGGATAGTAATTTCACTCACGAGCTTTTCGTTTCCCGCTACAACTCGGACCTGGCCAACGATTTGGGGAATTTACTCAGCCGCGTCGGCCGCATGGTAGAGCGCTATTGCGGCGGGCGTTTCCCGGAGATGGCAATGATTGACTCCGAGGAACTTGCGCTGCGACAACTGGCGGAAAAAACTATTCGCGAAACTCGCTCGCATTGTACAGGTTACGCGTTTTCGCTGGCCCTGGAAAGCATTTTTCACCTCGTCAAGACGGCCAACGGCTATTTGGAGCGCCGGGCTCCGTGGAAGTTCGCGAAGGAGCGGGGCGCAAATGCGCGGCGGTTGTTGGAGACATCCCTGGCAGCGTCCGGAGAAGTTTTGCGCATCGTGGCAGCATTACTATCTCCCGTCATGCCAAATATTTCTGAAAAAATTCTCACACAACTCGGTGCGGAACCCATTACTCAGTGGGAAAATTTGCGATTTTCGAATATGTTGGTAGGCAGGAAATTGGGAAATTTAGAAATTTTATTCCCAAAAGTGGAGGAGGAAAAAAATGCACTGTCCGCAGTGTCAACATGATGATACGCGCGTACTTGACACGCGTTCGCAGGAGGCGCAGGCCATCAAGCGGCGGAGACAATGTGCGGCGTGCGGATTTCGGTTTTCAACTCTCGAAAAACCTATCCGAGAAGATGTTAGCGTCGAAAAGAGGGACGGACGCATCGAGGAATTTGACCGACAAAAAATTGCGGCGAGTTTGCAGTGTGCACTAAAAAAAGGTTATCGCCAGCGAGATGTCGTTGATGCGCTCGCGGATCAGATTGTGTCTAAATTACTCGCCACCAAACCACAACGACTAACTTCCACGCAAATTGGCGAGGAAGTCATGCGCTGTTTGAAAGATTTTGACGCCCTTGCCTACGTGCGCTATCTATCTGTGCACAGGACGTTTGCAGATTTAGATGAATTTCGGAAGCGCATCGGCAACGAGGAGAAAAAACATGGCGACGTTGTTTGAAAAAATAGCTGCCGGGGAAATTCCCGGGGATATTGTCTATCGTGATGACATTTGCTTTGTTTTGCAAGATATTGCGCCGCAAGCACCTACACATTTACTAATCATTCCGTTTCAACCATTGAAAAGTGTGGCCGAGGCGCGGGAAAAGGATGCCGCTTTACTCGGACATTTGCTTCTTGTGGTACAAAAAATGGCTCAAAAATACGCCGAAGACGGAAATTTTCGCACGATAATCAATAGCGGCGAGCGGGCTGGACAAAGTGTTCCGCACCTGCACATTCACCTGCTCGCCGGCCGAGATTTTTCCTGGCCACCCGGGTAATGGCTATGGCAGACCTGTTACAAAATCATCGAAATTTCTCTCCCGCAGCCGTTTTTCGGTCGATTTTCTGAAATTTTGTCAAACGTCTGTCATTGACCTTTTTCAGCTATCCATGCCCGTTGACACACATAAATTATATCGGGTCGGTAGATCGTCTTTACGTACCATCTGCTTCGCTTTTAGCAATGTCTGGACGGGAAACTTCGAAGTATTCTCCATCGGAAGAAGAATCCCAGAATGATACCGGGGTAAGAGCAGTTATTATTCGCGAAATATATATCGCATCCAACTCCTTCTGTGTCACATCCTTCTGCGGCTTAGCATTTGGATCATGGTCCGAATACACACTTCCCGGCCTATTCTGTACATTCATAAAAAACCTCCGGGCGCGTCATGTGTTTTCCGGAAGAACTGGCAAGCTTTTTTTTCTGTTTTTTTAGCGCAAATATCTCATAGGCAAATATTTGACCACTGCATCGAAGAAATCGTTAACAATTGCCTTCTCTGCAGGTCAGCCCTCCGATCAGCGAAATATTCGCTGGAAAAACCCCGCCTTCGTGACAGACTCCTGGCCCATGCTCTTGGCAAATGCTTCCAATTTTTCCTTCTGCACTTTGCTAAGCTTTTTGGGCACATCAACGTGGACTTGGACGAATTGGTCACCGCGCGAATCCCGATTTAGCAGTGGCATGCCCTTCCCGCGCAGGCGGAAAACTGTTTCCGAAACCGTCCCAGCGGGGATGGTCAACATGCCGTGGCCGTCGATTGTCGGCACTTCCACTTCGCCTCCAAGGACTAAGATGGAAAATGGGACGGCAACAGAGATGTGCAGGCCACTGCCTTCGCGGCGGAAAAGCTCGTCTTCTTTCACGCGCACGAACACGTAGAGATCACCGCAACTTCCTCCCTGCGTGCCGCATTCACCTCCGCCGGCGGACCGCAGCTGCATGCCAGTTTCGATGCCGGCCGGAATGTGCAGCCGAATAGAGTGGGAGCCGGCCACGCGTCCCTGTCCA
>JAITFC010000029.1 GCA_031281635.1 Puniceicoccales bacterium
ATTGGCTCCCATATTTTTTTTCGTGTCCGTCCCATCCAACTCGCGCATTGCACCGTCGATTTCCCATTGCTTGCGTGCATCCAAACCAACAAGTGCGGGGCCCAATCTATTTTTTACGCAGTGCACAGCCGCCAGCACGCCCTTTCCTCCATAGCGTCTCCGTGCCACGTCAGCCGGTGACGGAAGATACGCATTCGGAGCCGCTTCATCGCGCAATTCAACGGCTTCATTCTCACCAGTACTGGCCCCCGAAGGAACGGCCGCTCGACCAACAACTCCACCGGATAGAAACACTTCTACTTCCACCGTTGGGTTCCCCCGCGAATCCAAAATTTCCCTGCCGTCAACCGACTCTATTTCAAAATCTCTCACCATCACGGCGTTGATCGTTGGCAGTTTCCATTGATTGTCAAAGAGTATTTCCAAAAAAGGCAGGCAGGGACGGCTCGGCTTCGAAGGAAAATTTTTACACTATCTCGGCAAAAAAATGTTGCTGCTGTCATTTCCAAGCCCTTAAATGCTAGGCGATGGCCAATAAGCACATTGAGATATTTGCCGCAAAGGACCGGGAAAATTTACTGCAGCACAGTTGCAAAACGATTTCCAGGGGGTTGTTGCATTTGCCGAGTCCGCACTTCGTCGAGGAGGTGTGGCAGGATTCTGACCGTTCGCCGCAGGTATTGAACAGTTTGGCGCGTCTTTTCGGCAGCGGTCGCCTCGGCGGAACCGGCTATCTGTCGATTTTGCCAGTGGACCAAGGAATCGAACACACCGCGGGAGCGAGTTTCGCAGCTAATCCACTTTACTTTGATCCGGAAAATATTGTCAAATTGGCCATCGAGAGTGGGTGCAGCGGTGTCGCCTCCACGCTGGGTGTACTGGGAGCGGTCGGCCGCAGGTACTGCCACCGCATCCCCTTCGTCGTGAAGTTGAATCACAACGAGTTGCTCACCTACCCCAACAAACACGATCAAATTTATTTCGCGCAGGTGGAACAGGCCTGGGACATGGGAGCCGTCGCTGTCGGTGCCACAATTTACTTTGGAGCAGAAGAATCCATGCGGCAATTGGAGGAGACGGCGGATGCATTCCAACGCGCACACGAGCTGGGTTTGGCCACCATCTTGTGGTGCTATTTGCGCAATGCTGGCTTTCAAAAAGAAGGCATTGACTATCACGTGGCGGCGGACCTGACCGGGCAGGCTAATCATCTGGGCTGCACCATTGAGGCGGACATCATAAAGCAAAAATCTCCGGAGAATAATGGTGGTTTTACGGCGATTCAATTCGGGAAAAGTGACTGCCGCATGTATGAGCAAATGTGCTCCGACCACCCCATCGATCTCACTCGCTATCAAGTAGCTAACTGTTACATGGGTCGCTGCTCCCTGATCAACTCCGGCGGAGCCTCCAAGGGAAGCGCGGACGATTTTCGCGAGGCAGTTCGCACGGCAATTATCAACAAACGTGGAGGAGGAGCGGGACTCATCGCTGGCCGCAAGGCTTTTCAACGTCCCATGGCCGAAGGCATTGAACTGCTAAATACCATCCAGGACGTTTACCTCGACGGAAAAATCACGGTGGCCTAAAATTTTGACCCTTTTCCAATTCCCAGCGGGGCCATAGCCGGGAAATTGAGAGCAGCCTGAATTATTCACTGCAAATCCGCTGGGCGGCGTGTCCAGGGACTTTGCATTCGTTCTGGTGTAAAATTTTTCACTGGAGCACATTTTCACAGGAAAAATTACTCGCCATGAACAATAAACCGCCTCATAGTCGGTACGGCCATGGAGAACAGTATTGTATTGGATTTCAGCGTGCGGACGATGATGCTTGTGCTCGTCCTGTCCCTGCCATCCATCCTTGTTGCGACGGCGGTTGGACTTTTGGTGAGTTTGCTGCAGGCACTTACGCAGATCCAAGAGCAAACGCTCGGTTTTACCATGAAATTGATTTCCGTCGTCATTGTCCTTTTGGCGACGGGGCGCTGGATGGGAGCGGAAATTATCTCTTTCACGCACTACATTTTCTCTTACTTTTCATCCATGATCTAGGCGGCCATGCAACCGGAAGCACAATTCTCTCTGCAAGGATTTTTCTACGAAGGTCGTGCGTTTTTTTTCATGCTTGTCTTCGGCATTCTGCGCATCAGCTCCGTTTTCGCCGTGTTGCCATTTTTCGGCAAAAAAAATGTTCTCGGCATGGGACGCAACAGCTGGATCCTAGGCATTTCCATTTTCATCTATCCCATTTTTTCGGTAGAATTTCCTAATCCAGATATCCCGCTGCTCGCCATCTGCTTCCTCGGCATCAAAGAAATTGCGATTGGGACAATTTTGGGATTTTTGGGAGCATTTATTTTCTTCGTGGTCGAAGGAGTTGGCAATCTCATTGACGTGCAGCGCGGCGCATCGGCGGCCTCACTCTTCAGTGCTTTCAATGAAAGTCAAACGACTGTTACCGCCGATTTTTTTGTGCAAATCGTTCTCCTGATGTTCTTTCTCACCGGCGGATTTCCGCAAATGCTGTCCATCATCTACCAGACCTACGTCGTTTGGCCGGTTTTTTCCTTCGTTCCGCACATCGGTGGTGGCCTAGCATACTATTTTGTGGATTTTCTCAGCCGCTACATGGACGTTGTGTTCGCGTTGGTCGGGCCCATTCTTTTCGCACTATTTTTGGCAGAATTTGGTTTGGGCATGGTCAATCGCTTTGCGCCACAGATGAATGTCTTTTTCTTGTCCATGGGCATCAAAAGCGGCCTTTCCAATTTATTCCTCATCCTCTACATGTCTTATTTGATCGGATTTTTCACGCAGCACTTCTTCGCCAAGAACAAGATGCTCGAATTTTTTATGTGTTTTTGGAGGTAAATCGCCATGGCAGACAGTTCCGAAGAGAAAACAGAGATGCCGACGCCCAAGCGCCTGCGCGACGCGCGAAAAAAGGGACAAGTTGCCTACAGCCGCGATTTTACTTCCACGCTGCTGCTGATTGGTATTTTTGCCTACATCGGGTTGAAATGGAATGCGTCTGTCGTCCGCATGCGCGACTTTTTGACATTTCCAGCGAAATTTTTTGGCGTGCCATTTCAGGCTGGTGTGAACGCTGTTCTGGACGGCTGTGTCCACGAACTCATCGATTTACTCCTACCGGTCATCGGCATCGTGGCCGCATTCGCCATCGCGGGAGGATTCATTCAGGTGGGCGCACTCTTCTCCATGGAACCCATAAAACCAAGCCTCCGAAAATTGAATCCACTGGAAAAGCTGAAGCAGATGTTTTCTAAAAAAAATCTCTTCGAGTTCATGAAATCTCTGCTAAAAGTGACGTTCCTCGGAATCCTCATTTACCGGCTGATTAAGAAAAAGTTGGGCGATTTGATCATCCTGCCATATGCCGGTGTTATGGGTCTCATGGCCACGCTTGGACCGGTCATGAAGCAATTCGCCTATGTGGTCATTTTTGCGTATGTGGTCGTCGCAGTCATTGATATTTTCTTCCAACGCAGGGACTTCACGAAAAAACTCAAGATGTCAAAGAGCGAAATCAAGCGCGAATACAAGGAAATGGAAGGTTCGCCGGAAATTAAGGGAAGACGGCGCCAATTGCAACAGGAAATGATGAACGAACCACCCGCCCAACGGACTGGTCGCGCAAATGCACTTATCACAAATCCGACGCACCTGGCCATCGCCATCCTCTATGAAGAAAACATAACACCGTTGCCCGTGGTTCTGGCCAAAGGGGAGGGCCTGCTCGCCGAAGAAATGATCACTGTCGCACGCACATTGGCCATTCCTATCATGCGCAATGTCCCCCTGGCCCACGCCCTTATGGATGGTGCCGAAGTGATGGAATTTGTGCCATCTTCTCTGCTGGAACCGGTTGCGGAAGTGCTCCGCTGGATCGCGGACATGAAAGAATCCGGCGAAACGCACATCGAAATGGACATGGAGCGGGAGGAATTGGACTACGTAGAAGAATGACGTCATATGTCTGCTTGGATTGGCGCCGACACAGGCCGGAGCACCGCTTCGGTGAAATTATGAGTGCCGTTGCTCGGTGGTAACATCAGCCTGCAGCCCAATCGAATCGTCATTCCGCTTCTTCGCGGAACGGTCGATCATCGTTGTCCGTTGTCGTTTCTTCCTTTTTTCGGCCCCTTGAACGCGGCGATAGCATGGCATTGATGCTGCGACCGGCTAGGCGTGGCTGTGCATCAACGGAGCTAACGTCTTGTAAATCTGCGATGGCGCGGCGAACGACATCGAAACCCAACTCTTGGTGAGCCATTTCACGACCGCGAAACATCAGCGTGAGTTTCACTTTAAAGCCCATTGAGAGAAATTCTTGCGCATGGCGAACTTTTGTGTTATAGTCTCCCACATCGACGGCAGGACGGAATTTCACTTCTTTGAACTTAGACGCATTGGATTTTTGCTGCCCCTTTGATTTTTTGTCCTCGTCATACTTATATTTTCCATAATTCAAAATGCGACAGACGGGCGGCATGCTGTTTGCGGACACCTCAACAAGATCGAGTCCAAAGCCCTTCGCCCGCAGCAAAGCATCTCGAGTGGCCATAACTCCGAACTGTTCGCCATCCGGACCAATGACACGCACTTCCGGCACGCGAATGCGCTCGTTGCGCCGCGGCCCACGGTCAAAGCGATTCCGATCAAATTTTCGATTTCCGCCCGCCGACTTTTTTACGAATGTGTTGGTCATACGTTGGTTATAGTTTCCGTTGCTCGGTCAAAGCACACCCATTGTGATCGCCAGCGCCACCTAGGAAGCAAAGAATGCATTTTCTTGCAAGTTTTTTTTGCGCCTCGTTGTAAATTGTTATGTTCGTTCGTATTAGCACGGCACTCTGAGGTTCACCGTATCAAGCACAGCGAAAAGATCCCGCGGCATCGGCAACCCAAAAATTTTTCACCGCCGACGAAACGCTAACCGGCGGCATCCACGATATCAAAAATTTCACGAACTGTGAGAAAAATCTTGCCATCGACGTTTGACATTGCATTGCTGTGAAAATTGCCCGATGGTGTAACGGTAGCACAGCAGATTCTGGATCTGTTTGTCAAGGTTCGAATCCTTGTCGGGCAGCCACGGGATGTAGCTCAGTCTGGCTAGAGCGCTTGCTTTGGGAGCAAGAAGTCGCTGGTTCGAATCCAGTCATCCCGACCAGGCTCCTGGAGCGGCTTGAGAGGTGATTTGCGAATGTAACAAAAAAAGTCCTGGCAGGTTCCTTGCAGGTTTTTTCTGTCCAAAAAGCGGTTCGTAAAAAGTGATCCACTCACACGCATTGATCTGCCAGGCATTGCTTGGTTTTGCGTATATAAATTCCTCATGGCATTCTGCCAAGCGCAAGGATTTCAAGGAAACCGCAGAGGCCGAAAGAGTTAAAAAATAAAAAAAATGTACAAAGATTTAGAAAATTATGACCTGACCAAGTTTACGCCGAAATTCATCGCGCAGGTTAGGAAGCAAAGGCAGTTAGTATAGCCGTTCCAATTGACATTGCCTCCTCCTCCGAGGTCAGTTGCCATTTCAGATCGTAGAAAAATCGTGGCGCAGGCGTCAACACGAATATGAATGACCATAGAGCCAGAAAGCAGATTTTTGTATGAAGATTTTAAGTTGCTCAATGGTTTTTTAAAAAGTGACAAAATCGACAAGAACTGGCTCAAAGAGCCAATTTTAAGATTTTGTGAAGGCCTATATTGAAAAAACATTTGCAAAATTGCAAAATTGTCCTAAAATCGGGGGGTGGGTCCTATTTTTTCTGAAACGACTTACCACGTGGCTTTGTATGCTTCTTTGTCGTGTAAGTTCAATCCACGACAAAGTTTGATAGAGACGGTCATAACACATGCGGCCAAAGTGATTACGCGCAATGCAGTTGCCCTCAGATATGGAGAAAATGGCCATCCTTTTCTTGCGTTTCTTGCTGCAATCCCTGGCATAGGGACCATTATGGCTAACTCCATGCGCAACAACGTTATCATGTTGTTCGCCAACAAAACAGCAGAAATTGTCTCCGCGGCCCGCTCATTAGGTGAACAAGCTACACAAGAGACTATCGCAAATGCAGCTGCCGACCTCTTCTCTCATTCCGTAAGCGCAACCGCGTCGACACCGCCACCATTAGCAGAGCCATTTCTTACGGGCGAGCAATTAAGAGGTGCAGGAACTAAATTGTCGCTTTGTGGAGAACCATTGGCAGTTCCAGCTGGTATTTCCGTACAAATAACTAAGCAACCTAATGAAACATGGCAACGTATTACTTTCAGGAAAGAAGTGTCAAATAGCGACGGCAGCGTGTTTACTAGAGATTGCACCGTTATAGCAACAGACGGGCGGATTCCAAATTGCAATGAAGATCAACTTTTTCAATTTGGCTTTGATACGCCTTATTTAAAACCGCTGTTTGGACGGAGATTCACAGTGGAAGATCTAAGACAAGAAAATATTCATCTTGGTACCAGCAAGCACGAATTTCCCAATGAAACATTTCGCTTTCCAGCAAACGTAACAGTAACTTTCACGAAACAACCTGACACCATTGGAACAACGTATATTATGGCTGAAATTTCTTGCGGCAATAAAGTATTATATATCCCAATAGAGAGCATGAAAGCCCTAGTCAATAGACGTGAATTTGTCGTTTCCGATGCTGATGCTGCTGCCCTTACAGAACTTGGAGCAGTAAGAGCAACAGAACAATTTTATGTGGACAAACAAACAATGTCAACAACTCTTAAAGAAGCAATGATTGAGTATCCACAGATTCCCGATACATTTCTGCAATTATGCCATCAAGCAAGCACTGAGCGTCGAATGGTCGCATCAGGAGATCAATTTGTTCAGGAATTGAATCATGTTTTTCTAAATTTCACTAATGCAGGACAAGTCTTGCAATTACGCCAATGGATGGTGGAACATTTGGATGAAGTTATAAATATTTGGAATGGCGATCCAGCAGAAATAGGCAATGCGTTTTTGCGATTAAACCCAGCTGGGAACCACGTAACAACTTTTCTCGCTGATATGCATCGCAACGGCGTTATTAATACTGTCACAACGCCAGATGGAAGGATCATAGAGCTCCCAAAAGCAGATTCTGAACAAACAAATAATCGATTCCGTGCACTACTAGAAATTATTCATGATGCATATCAAACCAACGAGCTAAGAAC
>JAITFC010000053.1 GCA_031281635.1 Puniceicoccales bacterium
AGACATTTTCACGGCATAGTTTCTTAAATTCTGATTTCGCATCGTCATTCATAGTTGTCTGCAGCCATCCGCCATATCGGTCCCAGAACGCGAAAACACCGGCAGTATCCATAAACTGCAGTGATCCATCTGCAACTTTTGCAATGACAAGAAGTAAATGTTTGGGAATTGTCATATTATGTTCGGTACAATGCTCCATGCACCACTGCAATACACGTATTTCGTTCTCAGTGACATGATCGCCCCTGAAACTCTCCAGAAATTTTAGAGGATTGTGCTCCCACCGTATATCACCGCGAATGCGCTGCATATACTCGTCGAGAGAGAAAATCCCCTTTTTCGCCAAATTGTCTGCAAATAAGTCTTTTATTGAATCTGGAAGTACGCTCAAGATAGTCTCCGCATCGAGACTATTTAGTAATTCATCAATTTTGTCCGGACATACATGTTTTAGCCGTTCAAAAATCTTTACTGGACATCGAAGTCCAGAAGCTAACATCTTTTTTAATGCCATCACTGAGAGACGCTGTAAACACTGATCATCATCACTGGAACTCAAAAAAGAAACAAACTTCTCCCAGCAATGTTCACGCGTGAAAAATATATCCATGTCTATGTCACTAAGAAATATATGTCTAATTACTTCTGTTCGCCTATTTTCATCAACATCTTTTTCGGCTAAAAAATCCATCAGCATGTCGCTAGATACTTTTTTCAAAATGGACAATGGTGCACTTTGAAAAAATAATTTACGCATGCTAGCTTGCAAAGCAATGATTTCATTAACGCGGTCTACATCCAGCGTATCTTGCGCAAATAATTGCCTCATTGCGGCCTCCCCAAAACCAAATTGCAGGAACACACTCGCAGACACCTTGTTGAAAACATTAACTCTTTGGCCGATGGAAGCTCTCCCGGGCTCAGGATTCACTGGTGCTTCTTGTTCATATTTTTCCGTGAAATGAAAATACCGACTGCGCACAAACGTTTTAAGAGAATATGATGCATTTGTTGACGCGCGACCTAAAAATCCGAGCACCCGCCCTTCGATTTCTGGGCAACCCATCGCCCCTTCTATCGAAACTCCTCGATTGGTTGCGGTTAATAAAATCACCAATAGTACATGATCATACGGAATTAATTTGAGAGCTTCTGTTTTTTGTGCTAACTTCAGACATTCCCGAATGGCATCATTCCCCCCCGCTTGCAGGCGCAGACAGTCCACATCCGGCGCAACTTTCTTAACCGCACTCAGGAAATCCGGAGACCAATAGAAGCCTGTCGAGAGCACGGAATCCGTTGCATAAACTGCCATTGCCTTTCGATTTCCGGCGGCAAGGCCGCAAATTTTTCCAAAATCCGTAAAAACGCTCAGACATCCGCCCATTTCAGAAATGGCACTGGCATAGGTCTCCCCCATTGGAAGTGGCGTTTCCATGTTGCCTTGCCACATAGCTATCAAAAGTTTCGCCCTGTTTAGTACCGGCACGGCGCCTGCGGGCAAAACTGAGTCTTCCGGGGAGCAACGCACGTAATCCCCTACTGCGGAGAAAAACCAGCATTTGGTTAATTTTCCCGCATACATTTGCCTTTCTGCCCAACGCGCATGGTCCTCATCGAGTAAAACAACTTCGTAGGAGGTGGGTATGTCCTCAGTTTCATAGATCAGCACCGAATTTGGCGCAATGAAAGATTTGTGCACGATCGGGATACAATTTTGCGTTTGAATGGCAAGTGTTGCAGCCAAACGAATGTTATCGCGCGCTAACTCTGCAAAATTCTGCAATTTCGCTTGCATGGAGCTCGTTGAGTCTGGATATACTGTCCACTGCGCGATGGAACCAACCGCTTCTTTGAATGACGCGGAATTGGATTCTCCTAAGCCATAACGTTTTCCAAAAGTCCCTTTTCCCTCTCGGTACAGCCTAAAAGCAGTTGTTGAATTATCCAGATTACGGGCTGAAAATGCAATGCGAGGACCAGAGGGGATGGTGTTGATCAGACCCAACTGTCTTTTATATTCATTTTCCTGTTCCTGTTCCGTATTAATCTGCACGTTTGCATCCACACGCCTCGCTACTTCCACGGCGACGCCAGAATCGATGCCACTTCTAACCGGATAATCATTGGAGGAAGAAAAAAAATCGTCTTGGAGCGCAGTATTCATTGTTTCTTTTTCGAGCAGTAGTTGTTCATGCAACTCTTGCAAAATTTCTGGGTCACATTTCGCTTGATCTCCAAGTCCCTGTTCTTCCTCTACCATTCCTGCGACATAGGCGCAGAGTCTATCTATTTTGGATATAATAGCTTCGTGGGCTGTAGTTGTCTCTAGCGTACCCGCATACATATCTGGATCACCGGGAATAGCGGTCGTAAAAAATGCACCAAATCGGGAAATGAGCGGAATTATCGCTGCCAATCCTGCCGGATCTGCATTTGGCTCTCCGAATTTTTCGACAATTATCCGCATGAGAACATCTGAGAAAAGGTGATTTTCCGTGCTGCGCATCTCCTGATAGCCCCGCTTTTTTGTGAGCTGCTCCGTAAGATTCGCCGCCGTTTTCAATATTATTGCCTTCTCGATGGGATTTCCCGGAGAATAGTCTGGCCTGGAATCGCTGAGTTTTTGAGTTAACCGTCTCGGTACGAACATAGCAAGTTTTTGCTTGCCATCAAATAACTGGCGCTGACGCGCCGCCATTTGCAACAATTCCGCCATTTCCGTTTCATTCGGGTCTACAATGGCAATGGCGCAGCACTCTTCTTGCATTGGAAGATCCATTCCGAGACACATATTTCGTGTGTAAATGGAAAATGTATTCGCTGCTGAAAATCCATTCCTGTCAAACATTTCCTGGCCACTACCTTGCAAGTCCACTTTTAGCGTCCCATTTGGAGGACAAATACAGCAACGCATGCCGTTTTCCTGCTCGAAAATGATGTATTTTTTTCCACCAAAGGCATTGTATATTTCAAGGGCATGCGCATGGCCAGGATCCAGATGAAGACCTCGTTCACGGGCACGTTTGTCGGCCATTTCGCGGCCGTGATTGGCTACATCGAGAAGAGCGCCGCATTGATCCTGCGGAAAACTACTTATTTGAAGAAGTTCGGTGAATTCCAAAGAATCGGGAGCACAAAAAGATGAAACTCTCTCGGATGTGGTGAGGAATCCCGTAAGATATCCTGTGATCTGATCTTCCGGGAAACCCTGTTGCAATTGCGCTGCCCACGCATACTTGGCGCCAACTGTTCCGGAATACAAAACGTGCCGCATGCCGTACCTCAAAATTGACCGCAAACACGCTTCGTGCATTGTGCCAATTCGCCGAACATGCGCAGCGATTACTTCACAGGTGAATTTCATTAGAAGCTCAGAGTTGTTTTTCAGAAAGTGCACAATACATTCATAGGCATCATCTGGATACAAATTGCAATCCGTCAGCGTGAGTGTTCTGTCGCGAAATACTGCTCTCTGAAAGATTTGGGCAAACAATTGGCTGTTGGCCGTCTGTTCCAGAGTGAGACCCTGATTGCCGCGTATTTCCGCGCGGGCCCCCAGCAATCGTCCGGTAATGTATGTGTCCCATACGACGCGCGGCGGACCAACATTGGCAAACATTTGAAAAAACAGTGCGATGGCCGTCGGAGCATTGGCAAACTGCGCCATTGTCGGCCTTCCATCGTGGTAGGAAACGATAGCTAAATCGCCATTAGGGCCGTAACCATTCGCATAGGACTTTTGAAGGCATGAAAATAGTTCTCTTTGCGACAGACCCTTAATCGACCAAAAAATGTCCACGATTGTGCGCAAATTTTGATCCTTTTCCAATAACTGAACTAGCCGTGTTTCCGTAGCAGCGCATGCAGCCGGATTCCTTAGAGCCTCGACAAACTCCTCAACCGTGAAACTGGCATTTTCATCTTTTTCATGGCCTGCAAAAACTATTTTTTGTGGAACTCCGGGAATTACTCTCACAAGTTCTGGACACGAATTTAACATCCGAATAATACCC
>JAITFC010000071.1 GCA_031281635.1 Puniceicoccales bacterium
GCGCAAAAAAATTAATCCAAACTTTCCCGTTTCATGGAGGCGGGGAATTGCAGGCGCAGGAGTGGTCTTCCGATGATTGCGGAACTGGGGATGGCTCCGAAAAATCGACTGTCGCAGCTGTTCGTGGAGTGATCGCCGAGAACAAATAAGCTATCCGCCGGAACGTCGACGGGCGCCGAAGTCAGAGCTCCAAGGGCTCGATAGCCGACATATGGTGTTTCGTGCGTGTTGTTTGCGCGCATTGGCGGAGAAAAATTTGCGATGGAGCCGTTGACAAAGAGTTGTTCATTGGCAATGCTAACGCGATCTCCTTCTAAGCCAACGACACGCTTAATGTAGTAGCGACTTTCCTTTTGCAGTGCGGGCACGCGATCGGTTCGCCAAACAGCTGCTTCGCCGCGGCGGAGCGGGAAAAAATGCGGCGTCAGACGGTCCACGAGAACAATATCTCCCGGAATGATGGTGAATTGTAGAATTGTTTCTCCCACACGGACAGTTTTCCCGGTATCGATTTGGTAGGATCCGTTGCGGCGTACAATTTTAGCGTTTTTCAATGCGTCAATGGGACGCTTTACGGCGGAATGGGGGAAAAATTGGCGGGCTAGCAGCAATTCGAAATCGAAATTCGTCGGCACATACACGGGCACGGGCGTATCTCCGACAAAGATGGTGTAGCAGCGCTCGCGCAACCACTTACCGTGGCGCAGACCTAGAATGGGACAGTTTTCATAGGGTAGCAGCGAGGATTGGCGACGCATTTCCTGCGACGAATTAATTGGGATGTAAATATTTCCCTTGGAAGGGCTTTTGACGTTTATTGCTGACGAAAACAAGCCGGGTTTGCTATCACCAATGGCGAACGACATCCCGCGATACGTTGGCCACATGGAATTCGTTGGTATGTTGAACAGCTGCAGGAAGAAAACGCGCAAAATCAGGACGACGACAACGGTGGCAAACATCGCCTCGCACCCATTTTCCCCGGGAAACGTTCGGGACATCTCCTCTGCGCCCAGCGATTTAAGAAATTCCTCCGCCGAATCCAGTTCGCCGTCGGAAAGTAAGTTTTTTCCAATGGCACCGCGCAACTTTTCGGATAAGACATGTAAATTTGCCAGTTGCTCCTTTGCCAGCAAATCATTTCTAAAATTGGAAATTCTTCTGGCCCAGCTTAGTAGCGCTTTGTGCTGCGCACGTCTCCATCGCACACTTTTCCGCCTGGACCGCCAAAAGGCGATAAAACGGTCGGCACCAAAAAATTTCCCCATCCATCTCTTTGCAATCTATTTTCCGTTCGACGTCAACGTTTTCCGAGAAAAACAACGCGAAAATTTTCCAACCTTAAAATGTGAAAAAATTCACTTTTTCTCTTGCATCGCCCAGACCTGCGAGTAAAATATTGCGATGACAGCGAGACAGTCCATTTATAGGCGTTTTTTGTGCTTAGTTGGAGCGTTTTTATGTAGCATAAATACCGGTTTTGCTGATGAAATAAATGGAGCATCTGCTCTCACTGGCTTAATTAATGACAAAATTATTCAATTTGAAGAAGAAAGATATAGTTTTATTGGTACGGCACGATTTGGCGATGGCGGCTGGAAATTACTTGGAACACACTCGGATAACGGTGAAATTTTGTCAATACTAGACGGCAATAGTAAAGTACAGCTTTTTGGATTCTATGACAGTACAAATAGCATAGTGTTTGCAGGTACTGCATGGTTGTCGTTCAGGAATGGTAAAGCCCTATTCTATGGAGGCGCAATGCATACCAACGTGCTGACTGGCAATATTGCTAATTCGGAATTTATATCAAACAGGGCAGGAGTAAACGGCGGTGCGATGTTTGCTATCAATTCTTGCAGTGCTATTTTGAAGTCAGTGTTTCAAAACAATGAGGCTTCATGTCACGGCGGCGCGTTATACGTTACTTCCAATTGGTTGTGTCTAGTTGATAATATCGAGGAAAGTGATGCAAGTTTTAGTGATAATGGAGATACATTATTTCTAAGCAATAAAGCTGGCATATTTGGCGGAGCAGTGTACGTAGGTGGATCGGCGAATGTCTATGCGGCATTTGGGGATATGATTTTTCAAGGAAATCAAGATAATGTTACTACTGATGGTAAAAGTAATGCAATGCATTTCAGAAATTTGAATAATAACGACACCGTAACACTATCCGCTTTTGATAAACACACCATGCGCTTCTACGATCCCATAAGTAGCAATGTTGATAATCCAAATCTCACAATTCGCATTAACGGCGCGCTGGCAGAGACGACAGGTAGTCCGGAAATCAATGGTCTTGGAACATGGGCGGCGAGGCAGACGGGGACAGTGCTGTTTGATTGGTTCCAATCGAATGTGTATTTTGGCAATACCACCGTGAGCAATGGCACGATGGCTCTGCACAACGGAGCGATATTCGGCGCAAGTGAAAACGAAGATAGCACATTCACGCTGGAGCTTGGAGCCGCGTTGCGCGTTGCCTACGAACAGGAAAAGCGCACCTACAAATTGGAGCCGAATGGTAGCTTTAAAAGAAATGATCGGAGTAAAATCGAACTAGTTCTTCCGTCCTATGAAAATTGCAATATTTGCGCTATTAATGCTAGGACATTAAATTTAAATGGGGCGTTGCACTTTGACATTGCGAAAAGTGTCCCGCAAAATGCCGTACTTTTGGAGGCAAACGGCGACGTATTTTTCGGCAAAAATACTGAAATAACACTTTCCGCTGCCCGCAAGTTATCCCTAAAAACTGGCGATAGAGTAGTTCTCATTAGTGCGGTAAACCAACTGAGCGGATTGCCCACTCGGCAGAAAGTGTATGCGCAATTAGGCATAGCGTTCACACAGCCGTTTGAAATAGCAATAAATGAGAACTCGCTACAGGCGATCTTGCTCGGAAATCTCACCGCTCATCCGCAGATGAAGTCTATTAGCAACTGTTACGTCTCCGGAATGCACGTTGTAAATAACTCAGCGGACATCATTTCAGATTTGCACATTTCGCAGTTAAATAATGGCAAGTTGACGAGTCGAAAGTCGAGCAAACATCTCTTCATCATTCCGTCGTCCGTCGGCAAATTAAAGTATGGCAAAAATGCGAATTGCGAAACTAGAATTATGTCACTAACAGGAGGCGCCTGCCTGCGTGCGACACTCTCGGGGCGCGATGTGGAATTTAGGCAATTTTTTGACTGCGGATTTGCAAGAAATAACACGCGTAATATCCTCGATGAGAATGATTTTTCCATCTCAAGAACGGTCCGAGGCAAGGGCAAAAGTCACAGCTACGCCGGTGGGATGTCGGTACGCGTGAGTTTTGACGAAAGTTCCTGGATCAGAGGATATTGCGAGGGCTCCTGCCGAATTGGCCAACTCTCCAACGATTGGGTGAGTGACGATTTGCGCGGCGGAGAAAATTCTCACACCAAATGCAAAATGTCTAATTGGTTTTACGGAGGGCATTTAACACTTTGCTATGCGGTGCGGCGAAATCCAGCGGCGGCCGTTGATTTCTACGGAAAATGCCTCTGGTCGCACCGCCCCGGCAGCCATGCAAAACTCGACAAAGACACGGTGTCTTTCGATTCCGTCGATTCCGTGCGCATGAAAATTGGTGCAACTATCTCCCGTTCAACGAAAGAAAATCTCGCCGTTCGCGCCACAGCGGGTCTTGAATGCGAACTGGACGGGAAATCCCGGGCAACAATCGGCGGCTATGCCATTCCAGCGTCGTCACTTAGAGGTAATAGCGCCGTCGGAGAAGTGCAGCTGAGCTGGCGACCGTCCATCCGAAAAAATCTCGCCATCGATCTCGGCCTGAAAGGATATACCGGTGCAAGAGAGGGAATTAGCGGGTATGTACAGGTTTCTAGGGTCATTTGATTTCACGACAGACTATTTTTTCTGCGCCATAGTCATTAGCTTACGTTAAGCCAACTCTAAAAGTGAAGGCGCCAACGTCAACAAGAATGGCTATATCATTGACGACGTATATTAAGTTTTTTTCAATTCTCGAAAATCAAAAAAACCTATTGGCATAGGAGGGTGATGCCGGCACCGATGAGGGACAAAATCCAAAAACGCGTGACCATGGCAGGTTCGGGCCAACCGCCCAGCTCGAAATGGTGATGCAAGGGAGCCATGCGAAAAATGCGCCGACCGCCGGTAAATTTAAAATAATAGACCTGTGAGATTACGGAAAGTGCTTCGAGAACAAATACGCAGCCGACGATGGCCAGTGCGAATGGCTGGCGGATCAAAAATGCCACAATGCCGAACAGGCCGCCGATGGCGAGTGACCCGGTGTCACCCATGAAAATTTGTGCCGGATGGGCGTTAAACCACAAAAATGCGCCGAGACTTCCGGTAAGGGCGGACAAAACAACGGCAAGCTCCTGAACGGCAAGGTTTTCATCGCGGCCACTGAGCCACCCGCACAGAGACCTTTGTGGTGCGTGGCTGACATCGGCGCAGAGGATGAGCAGGGTGATGGCAACGATGATGGCACAGCCGCAGGCAAGTCCGTCGGCCCCATCGGTTAAATTGACCGCATTGGCTGACCCGGCAATGACGAGAAATGCAAACGCGAACAGAAAAATTGTCGGCATGTGGCCGATCAGCGGAGTACTCTTGACGGGAATCCAAAGCTCGTGAAGAACGGTAAAAAATCCGCGGCAGGAGGCCCAGATGCACAGAAGGACGGCCACGATGAGCAATCCCTGGACGAGCAATTTTTTGCGACCGCGGATTCCCCGGCTGCTGCGTCCTTTTATTTTTGCAAAATCGTCGGCAAAACCGATGGCGGCGAAGCCGGTAAACGTTGCCAAAGTAGCCCACACAAGCACGTTACAATGACAATGGACCAGCGAGGAAATGCAAGTTGTTGCCCAGATCACGATTCCACCCATCGTTGGCGTGTGCAGCTTCGACGCGTGCAGATCCGCCAGTTCGCGCACTTCTCCTCTGGCACGGAAAATTTGCTCCAATCTCCTCGCCCGCAGCCACTTAATGAAGAATGGCATGGCGAGAAATGTCAGAAATAGGGACGAAAAGAATGCCCAATAGCAGCGTGCAGTATCAGCCACGTGCGCATCATACTTTCCGCAATATAAATGCAAGAAAAAAGCATTTTCATGGAGAAAAATTCGTCTAGTGGCACTGCTTGCAATGAAATAAATAGATCCCATGTAGCCCATTCGGAGGGGCTTACGCAAAACATTTTGGAGGAGAATCTTCTCCGCCCCAAAAAAATCCACCCTGCCTAAGTTTTGCAAGAGGTCTGTTCACGGTTGGCTGGACCTAGACACCCATACTCATACAAAAAAAATTCCACCGTGTGACCCGATAGCGGGAAGATTGTTCGGATCGTATTCGTGTGCCGTTACTATCAATGACCCATCTGGCGTCTGATCAACAGTAACGCATTTTCGCTCTTCATCGAGTTTCATAATAGCAAGATATGCATGTAAATTTTCCATGGCAGAAAAATGTGTTTTGTTTTCCTCGGAAAAAGCATGTGGAATGTCCGAGGCAGAAATGTGCACTGTTTGCAAGACGCAGACTGTTCGGAGTATGGCGAGATTTGTTTTAGGACGAGTTTTCAATTCACTTCGAAGGCTTGTTACTAGAGCTTGTTCCGCAGGATATATCGGTCGAGTGACTTCCGTAAGTTTTCCCTTGAGTTTTTCAAACAATTCGTCAACGGCATTATGATCTATGACAACGGCAGCAGGCATTGCAACGGGATGAGGATTTTCCTCGCTAGGTTCGCTACTTCCGTTGGAAGACCATATGGTCGCAAGCCACTCCAGAAATGCCATGAGAGTATCGCCAAGAAAGCCGCTGAGATTTTTTTTGACCTCAGGATCCAGTTCACCAATCTCGGTCACAACTGTTATCGCGCGATTAAGGACGTCTAATGATCTCGGCTCTCCCAAGGCGGAAGGCGGAGGCGCCGTGCTGGAAGCTGAAGGCGTCATGGGCACTTTCCTGTCTGCTGGTACTGAGCCTGTCATACAAACATTATCGCAGAAACTTCTGATAATGTAAATAAATTTTACGGAAAATAAACTTTTTTCGCAAATTGTGCTCGCGAAGAAAACTCGGAGAAAAACGCACAAATTTCCCACAGATTCCACTTGACAAGTATGGTGTTCGTGTTTCCATCGTCCCATGCGATTTGGCGTTCTGCTCGGTTGTCTTTGCGCACTACTCTCTTGCGGTTGTGGAGAGCGACACATGGGCAATTCACCGGAATTTACGTTACGCGTTGGGAATGCAACGGATCCGCAGACATTGGATCCACAATTACTCGTTGACTTGCAACAGATTGCCATTGCTCGAGGACTGTTCGAGGGACTGGTCATTCTGGACGAAGAAACTCTAGAACCAATTCCCGCCGTTGCGGAACGTTGGGAAATTTCCAGAGACGGCTGTGTGTACACGTTTTTTCTTCGCCAAAATTTGCGCTGGAGTGACGGTAAACCACTCACAGCCACGGATTTCACATTTGCCCTGCAGCGCATTCTCTCTCCACAATTGTGTTCTCCGGCCGTGGAGTTGATTTTTCCCATTAAAAATGCACGTGCTTACTACGAAGGAAAAGTTTCATGGGATGCGGTTGGCGTCTGCGCCATCGACGAACACCGCCTGCAAATTGTCCTCCAACGACCAACGCCACACTTCCTTTCGCTGCTAGCACATCCCGCCTGGTCTCCTCTCCCGCAAAGGGTTGTGGAGGCATGTGGATCTATTACGCAGCGCGATTCTTCGTGGACGCGAGCGGGAAAAATGGTCTCCAATGGGCCTTACCGCCTGCGCGAGTGGCATGTGGGGAACCGAGTTTCTCTGGAAAAAAATCCCTACTACCGCGACGATCTGCGTGAAGCGCCGGCTCGGATAATTTTCTATTCCATCGGTGATGCCATAACGGAGCAAAATGCCTTCGATGGCGGAGAGATTGACATTACGGCGACAATTCCGCCGGACCGCGTTGATATGCTGCGCCGGAACGACCCGGAAAGTTTGAGCGAAGTGGCCAGTCTTGGCGTGTTTTATTACATGTTTCAGTGTGAGCGGGAACCACTTAGCAATATTCATCTGCGG
>JAITFC010000017.1 GCA_031281635.1 Puniceicoccales bacterium
TCCCTTTACGAGGAGGTCAGTCAGGCGGTGCGAAGCGAGGCAGCGCCTTTGGCGGGTGCTAACGCCGTTGGGACCGATCAGGGTTTGGTCCTAGAATTCGTGGCTCAGGCGGCAGCAACGCTGACGGCGCTTTGCCAAGGGAATAGCCTGCAACACACGGGATCCGACATGTTTGCAACCGATTTGCTGGCGTTTCGTGCGACATTGAGTGAATTTTTGAGAAGTTCCGCCAGTCAATGCGGTAAGTTGGAGATTTCACCAACGGATCCTAAGCCGCCGAATGAGCGCTCTTGGGAATCGCAGGTCGTGCAGTTCAACTGGGGTGATTTTGCAAATATGGTACGGGCGCAGATTGTGTGCACGCAACGCTTTGATCGTGAGCCGGAGGCAGCTAGGGACTGGACTGCACGCGTGACTGGATATTTGCCTGATGGCGTAGTAGCAGCTGCTGTCCACGATATCCCGCCCATAATCGAACACTTGCCCGCTGACAGCTTGAGTGATCAAGTCTCCTTTGTCAGGAAGGCTGCGAATGTGAAAAAGCCTATTCTGTGCGACCTCGCAACCGGTGCGACGACGCTCATTTCCTCCGGCACAAGCGATCCTGAAACCATTGATAAAATTCTCAGAGACAATCCGCTGTCGGCGGGCATTGCGTCATATTTTCAAATAGAATGCAAAGACATTGTCTGCAGAAAAACATCGTCCAATCCGGATGTTTACCAGGTAATGGTCGCTAGCGGGCGCTGTGCAAAGAGCGCACATAAGTTTTATCTAATCATTGAGGAAGGTGTGCCCAGATTCTACCGGGAGCGAAAAGATCATAAAGTAAGTAGTTACAACACTGTGAAGGAATATTTACAAATCAACAAAGGTGGCGAACCGTTGACCCAGTGGCTTTGCAGCGAATATTTTGTGTGGCAGGGGGAGCCTCCTCACCGTGGCTCGACGGCCCATGCTGTTATCGAAGACAGGAGGACGCTTACTATCACGTTTCGGTCCCCTAACAGCCAGATGTGGGAGGATGCCTCGGGGAATCCCATACAATTCTCCGACGCACATGGTTGGATTCCAGAATTTCGAAGTCTCTTAGATGGGAGGCGTCAGCTGCCGTCCGCACATGCACCTATTATCATCGGACACGTCTGCGAAGAAAACAATGTTATTTTTCGTGAATTAACCTTTCCAACCATTATCCACGACGGAAAGCCACTCGTCCTCTTGGAAGTTTTTCACGACGTTGGCAAGCGACAAGCAACAGAGAATCCGAGCGGCTATCTGACACACTATTGTTTGAAGTCAAATCCAGGAATGCGCCTGATAGGAGAAGATGAATTCTTACAGAGAGCTTACAATGATTCTCATTCCGTGCCAGTCGGTCTCAGCCCTAAGTGTGCCACAGCAGCATTCGTCCGGTCGGAACCAATTGCCAACATGGAATTTTCCAAATTACTCATATTCACATCCGCGCCATATCCGGATCCGAGTGTTCCAGTGGGGAGAGTTCAAAGATTTCCAAAATATCTCCTCCTTTCTCCAGCAGATCGAGATGATCGGGAGGCACAGCCCCAAGATGAGGCCATACCACAAAATCCAAAAATGGATGTTGCAGCAATTCAGTGGGATACTGCCCGCATTGGAACCGATGGCGAATACGAATTTCGCGGGCAAAATACCTATGCCGCCCTTTCTTGCCTGCAGCACTGCTTTGCTGCCTGTCAGAAAAAAAACAGTGATCTAGCCATAGCCTTTTTACGAAAACTTCCCAAAGACTTAATGCTAACTCACGATCCGGCGCAACCAGCCACATCTGAAAAAGAACAAATGCAGGCGAGGTTACGTCATAATTTTTACACATTATTAAATTCCACAAAATATTCTATGGAGGTGAGGGCGCATGTTCTATATGTCTGGCTGCAATGCGATCAATATGCATGCGACGTTCTGAACGAAAAAAATTTAAAAATAGTAGCGAATTTTTATGAAGATTGGCTGAGCAATCCAGATCGCGCATTGTCTCACGGTGTGAAGGTTCAGGCGACTCAATACCAATTACTTACGGAGATTTTTCACGTTACTTGCAGCATGTTGACGCAAAGTGAAGTGGAAGATTTTAAAGAATTATTTCTCGCACGACTATCACCTCCACAACAGTTTCAACCGCGGAAAGGGGCAGCTACCGCTGGTGCCGCAGATGTGATCGCGGCACTCAACGACGGCATGCAAAGACATTATCACGACTTTATTGGAGCCATACAAACAGCCACACCCTCCAGTTCCCGGATCCCTCAGCGGTCGCGCGCAGTTGCCCTTGCTGAAGATACTCAATATCCGATGAGCCCGCAAGAACAAGAAGTAATGGATGGTTTAGCTGCGGCATTTGGCTCATTGAGGCCGAAACGCGATGCGCGTGAATTGATTATTATTGAGGATGAATTGGTGAGGCTAGGGATGGATCCTAGGCTTGCAAGGCTATTCGATTCGGTGCCGGCATCTCCAGATCTTCCGGATTTACGTGCCAAAGAAATACATCGCTATGAACTAGAAATGGTAGCGGGTCTCCGCAAATTGATCAAAGAAGGGCGCTTTGATACCCCAATCGCTGACATTTTTGCGCAGCTTGGTGCCTATCAGCGGGCGCTTGATCAATTCTTATCAATGCAGGACCGACTGGAAGGTTTCGGAGCACAGATACAGGATCTTGTCAGCCGGCATTGTTCCTTTCTAGCTGCCGGGGACAGAGAACGACATGGCTTTATGCCTGTTGTCGTGGAAGTTCTTCTCCAAAGGGAAAAGCCGGACCTAAGCGCCGTCAGAGATGATGAAGAAGTTGTTCTTCAATTATCTCCACCGCGTTCGCATATGCGGCTGTCAGCAACGGACTATAAAGCGTTTCTTGCACTTAGTCGTAGCTACATGCTAATTGTCGGCATCAAGGAAAGAACATCCCGCGTACATGGGCTCATCGAACGTGTGCAGAATCTCCTCGGGAGCAATTCTGACCATACTCAATTATCCGCTGCGATGCGGGAACTGAATCAGGAAATAGCCGCATTGCAGCAATACGGTTCTGGACATGATGGAATATATCACTGGAAGCATCCACAGAGGATGGCGCGCGGGTTGACCGTGGATGAAATGTTGGTTTATACGGCCATGGCCGGAATAACGCCGAAAACGAGTCAATCAAAATTAATGCAATTAATTTTTGAGGGTAACGTCAAGGCTTTTCAATTGATGATGGGTGGTGGAAAAACGGCAGTTATGATGTCTATGCTGATATTTGCGTTTTCAAGGAGTACGGGAAAAAGAAGAGTTCCCATAGTTCCCTGCGATCCAGGCCAATTTGAATCCGTCCTCGGCATCCTTAGTGAGTATCAGAAGGAACGCTTCGATCAGGGAATTTGTATGCTTGACCCCACGGTGGAAGATCTCCGCAGTCTAGAAGGCTGCCGCAGAGTGTACGCGCAACTGAATGAAGCCGGAAATAAAGGGGTGGGTATTGTGATGCGACGGACAGTACTCAATGCAGTCCAACTCTCCCTGGAAGAAGCCGCCGCCAACTGCCACATTGGTGACAATTGGCAGCGCTATACTATGCTTCTTATAATTTATACTTTTTTCGAAGAGGAAACGATGCCAATATATGACGAATTTGATCAGACTCTAAGCATTCAATTGGAGGTTAATTTGCCGAAGGAAAAGGAGAAAAAAATACCGATTCAAATTCGACGAGATACAGCGGCTTTTTTCTCTTTCATTGCAACAGCCAGCGAACAGGAAAGACTACCTCTATTCGGCATCGCTACGAACACGTCTGCCAATCTGACGGATTCAGAATTTCAGGATCATGTGCGCATGTTCGCGCGACACGTTTGGGCACAAGATTCCGGCGTTCAATGGGCAGATGGCCAAAAACGAACTTTCGCACAGGCATGCATAGATCACGGGTTATGCAACACTGTGGAGGATTTCCAAGAAATGTTGCTTGGGCAGCGACGGCTCGCATTCGTCATTCCTGCTGCGGACGATCTAACGCTTTTTGCGCGTCGTTTGGCCACATTCATTGGCATCGCGGCGCATAATCTTCCCCACATGAGAAAAAAGGCGGCCAATCAGGGGTACGGATTTACGATGCGAGACGGCCGCTTGGCCTTTGTGCCATATATCAGCGTTGGCGTCCCATCTCCGAATGATTTCGGCAATCCTTATGAAAAAATGACCGCCTTCTTCATGCACGCAATGCAGGCAGATCCATCGTTGATTTTATCGAGAGAGACGGGAAGCGTTGCACTCATTGAGCAATTTCATGATAAAATCTTCTCCGCAATGGAATTGGAAATGCTTGACGAGAGAGACAGACGCGTCGCATTGGGTCCGCAGAGTGCCGCACAATTGCAGCAACTTTTCATGGAAAATTTTCATGTTTCATTCAAGAATTTTCATGAGGCCTACGCGAATCGAGAAGCAGATCCCACGAGCTATGACCAAATGATTGATGGCATAAGAAGATGGTTGTCGGAACATCCACATGCGCGGGTAGCGCTTTATTCCCAGGTTTCGGGGAAGCACCTGACCCTAACGGAAAGTCGGTGGAACAGCACGGCCATCGATGCCACCAATGTTTGTGGCGGTTCCGGTATTTGCTGTTCGGGAACTTCTTGGAACGCCCCGACAATGCCCGAGCAGCTTACCGGGAACATGAAGCATGACGAGGGTACCGAGGGACAAATTCTCCTCAAAATAGCACAAGATGTCCAACTTGGCGCCAGTAGGACGACCGTCGTCCGTGATCTAGTTCCAACTCCTGGGAATACCTTGCGAGCGGCACTCGGTTTAGAAGGAGATCAAGTGGCGCCAGAAACTTTCCGCGCGCTGATAGATATCGGGGTTTTCAGAACCGTCCCGAACCGCGAAGTGGCCCGTGCCATGCTTGAAATTGCCCCACATTTGACAGGTGTCATTTATTTCCAGCGGGGGATTGGTTCGGCCGCCGGCCAATACATGATTCTAGACAGAAGTGGTCTTGATCACCCTATTAGCGACACTACGGCCGCCGCCGTCCAAAGAGCTGGATTTGCTCCCGATACTGTCGGCTGCTACTATGACCAAATACACACGAGAGGCACCGATGTAAAGTTCGTTCCCGACGCCGAAGCGGTCGTCCTTTTCCCTCCCCATGCAACTCCAATGCGAGACTTCCTGCAGGCAGTTATGCGCATGCGACAACTGATGACATCGCAGCGCGTCCATCTGTGCGCCTGGGATCCCAAGGGACTTTTGTGCGATGAAGCAAGCCACCCTTTGAGGGGAGAGGCATATGTGAAAAAAATGCGAGAACTAAGCATCGAAATTCAATGCGCGGATCTCAAACTGCAAATGCGCAAGTCCTATCGGGCAAAAATGCGCGCGGAGGTCAAACAGGTCTTTTTCAAGGCTTTGCACTATGAGGGCGAGCAACTTCCAGAGCTGCAGCGTCGACACGACGCCAATGACCGGCTACGCATGTTCTGCGAAACTAAAATGCGCCAAATCCGAACGCACATGGAGCAGGTAGAAGAATCTCTTTCATTCGCTCGTGCTCAGGGGCAGGACACTGCTGTGCTCGATCAACAGTTGACAGCTCTTGGAGGGGAATTGGAGAAATACAGAAATCGGCACGCTGCTTGCGAACGAGAAATCGGTGACTCGCGTAGGCAAATCGATACAATTACCAGGCGGACAGATGTCATTCGCCGTGCGGCAGATCATTTTCTAACGCAAACCGTCGAAGTTGATCCACTACAACTATTCCTTCAGCCTCTTAGCGAGCAAAGCGGCAAGGATGTGGTAGAAGAATATGCGGTGCAAGAACATCAGGCATTAGAGACTTTCAGCAAAGCCATAGCAGTGGATCTGGAAGCTATCGGAGGTGTCCCTGACAAAATCCGAGATGACATCGCTGGGGCTCACGGAAAGATCGATGTTATTAAAGCTGATGGGGTACGGACAATCGGGAATGAGCAATTTGTAGGGACTAATACATCACAGGATGCAGAAGTCCATCAAGATCAAAATCAGGAAGAGCAACAAGAAAATGATCAGAATGAAGAAGTTCTAATACTGGAAGCGCCCGGAAGAAAGTACCGCCCGCGAGAGGAAGCGACAGTGAATTTTTCACCGCAGTCTCCACCGCAGCGTGATGCAGCATTTCAGTTCCGAAACTTCAAATATGCATCCGCGAAAACAGCCCTTGCGGGCATGAGTCCATTGTGTTCGGCCATGAGTCAACAGCATGGGCCAAGGACTTGTGGTGCGCTTTTCTCGGATGGTTTTCATTTCTCTGAAAATTTCATGAAAGTCACAACGGATGATGCGCCATTTCAACCATTTTCTCCAATTTCTAGGGTAGTCAATTACATGCTCGTTAGAGAAGTCGCGGGCCGCCCCCCTCAGTGTTGTCTCATTACGGATTTAGAAGCAGAAGAATTTCTAAAAACTAAACAGCCACCGAATGATGTTTGCCTTTGCGACGTCTCCGGTGTCCGCGTCCAAGGACGAGATGTCAAGGAAAAAACTATCCAATTGGCGCAGTTGCAGCGGGCCTTTTTCGTTGGAGATATCCACGCCCTCGGTCGTATCCCGAAAGATGTGCGCACCGAATTCCTTTGCCCCAAACCCAGAAATCCGGACAATCCGGCAGATGTCTCCTCTGCGGCGCTTGAAGCGGAATGCAAGCGCAAATGGCTGGAGCGTCGCGAAACCCTGCGTAGTGGCTTAACTGCAGACGGGAAAATGTGCCGATTTAGCCAAGTCCCCGAAAAACAACGCCAGCAACTTGCAGAACTGTTCGATACGAACGATAGGGCGGCAATCCTGCACGGCAAAGTGCAGCGCTGGGAAGGGGCCCTGAAACCTTCTGTAGTAGCAGTACCACCACCAGCAGCTGCACCAGCAGTACGACCACCAGCACCAGAACCAGAACCAGAAC
>JAITFC010000007.1 GCA_031281635.1 Puniceicoccales bacterium
TGCGGTGGCACACCTGCTGCAGGGGCTTCCGGCCTCGTCGCGTAACGGTAGATATGGTAGATACCAGCCCCCCCGCCAGCTCCAATGCCACCGGCAACAACGCCACCAACAGCAGCAGCCCCCCATGTTGGGACGAGGGCAACCGCGCCAGCTGCACCAGCTACAGTAGCCACTGGTCCAACAATACCTACAGCTATCGCCGTGTTCATCCTTACCATCAGATCATCCTGCCTGGTCCGCAAATCCGCGCACTCAGCCTCTGAACGAGCACGTTCCGCCTCAAGACTAGCCTGTCCGGCTGCTTCCGAAAGAGCGAGCGCTGTCCGCAAATCAGCGCACTCAGCCTCCGAACGAGCACGTTCCGCCTCAAGACTAGCCTGTCCGATCGCTTCCGAACGAGCGAGCGCTAACCGCAGATCTGCACACTCTGCCTCCGAACGATCTTGCGCTGCCTCTAGGTCACGGAATCTGGCATCCATAATTTGCAGCAACCGAACACCGGTAATTGGCCATTGTTCGAGCTTACCTTCCCAGAAACCAAACGCTCCTGGCGCCAACCTAGCAGCCGGGACTAACGCATAATTTGTGTCTATACTTGCATCCATACATGAATCTCCGGTCGCAATCCTCTGAGATTATTGCGCTAGCAACAATGCGTTTAGCGAAAATTTAACACAAAAGTGGCAGTTTTCGTTTTCCTATTGGCGAAAAATCTTGGCCAGTACGGGACCAATTCGACACTTGTGGAATAAATTTTACTTATTTATAGCACATCGAGCATTAGACATTTTTCAAAAGTCAGATAAAATGTTTAAAACCCCTCATAAACAGCCAGTTTCAGAGGGTTTTGAAAAATGTCTATTTTTCTCGGCACCGCTTCCCCATTTTGACGTTGATGCGACAAGCTGGATCTGGATTGGTAATTGCCAGCATAAAAACAGCATTGACGATTTTTTTGAAAAACACCAAAATGCGTCATGTCCACTTTGGATCTGTTCTATGAGACGCCGCTGGGAGTTTCCCGCACGCCCGCAGGGACACAATTCCGCGTTTTTGCGCCGAACGCTTCGCATTTGCGCATTGTCCACGGTTCGAGTCCGCAGCAACTTTCCCAGTGCATTTACGCCGAAGAAATTGCAGAAGGACTCTGGGAAGCAAATTCGGCAAGGGATTTGCGCGGAGAATACTACACAATTTCCATTGATCCGAAAGAGGACTTTTTTCTACCTCCCGAAATATTTCAGCGCATTTTGGACCCCTACGCACTTGCCTGTTACGACGGTAGAGCACTGGCCATCGTCATGGACCGCAATGATATGGAAATTCCGCGCAAAAATTTTAGAACACCGAAATTGGGAGATATTGTAATTTTGGAGGGCCATCTGCGCGATTTGCTAGGACTGTCCGAAATTGTGGGACAGCGCCCAACCTATGGGGATTTTTCAGCGTGGCTGGAAGAGCGGGATAATTACCTCGTTAGCCTGGGAATGAATGCGCTGGAACTGCAACCGCTGCAGGAATTTGATGCCGTGGATGACGACGAATATCACTGGGGATACATGCCGGTAAATTATTTTTCTCCGACGCGTGTCTATGCGAGCGACAAGTCCCATGCGTCACAAATTTATGAATTCGCAGAACTCGTTAGATCGTGTCACCGTCACGACTTAGCCGTCATTATGGACGTTGTTTACAATCACGCTGGAAATTGCAACGCGCTCCTTCCGCTGGGTGGTCGCTACTTTTTTCGCTTTGATTCTGATGGAAAATTCACAAATCACAGCGGCTGTGGCAACGATTTACGCACCGAAGCTCCCATGACCCGCCGTCTGATTTTGGAGAGTTTGAGCCACCTCATTGACGCCTACGCCGTGGACGGTTTTCGCTTTGACTTGGCCGATTTGATTGACGGAGAAACGCGCGCTCTCATCGAAAAAATATTGCGCCAAAAAAAGACCGATCTCATTCTCATTGCGGAACCTTGGAGTTTTTGCGGCCATTGCGCACTGGCGTTGAAAGATAGTTCTTGGAGCAGTTGGAATGATGATTTTCGCGAATTTGTGCGCCAATACGTCTGCGGCCGCGGCAATCGCGAGGGATTGAAATATTTCCTCGCCGGATCAACGGCCCATCGCAGTCGATTTCCCTCGCAAAGTGTGAATTATACCGCCTCCCACGACGATTACGCCTGGATTGACTGCCTCACAGAAAATCCTGGCTGTGACGGCAGTAACCCAACGGACACGGACATCCGCCGCACGCACATGATGTTCGCCATTTTATTTTGCAGTCTTGGGGTACCGCAAATGGCGCAGGGACAGGATTTCCTTCACTCCAAAGGCGGTCAAAGGAATACCTACCTCGATGGTGCGCGCAACATGCTTCATCGCAGTCGATTGGAGCAATTTTCAGACATTCATTGTACCGTGGCTCAGTGGATCCGCTTTCGTCTTTCGGACTGCGGAAAATTGCTGCGCATGGAGACAGCGCCCGGTGATGATTTCTTTCTATACTTCGAATGCAACGATTCATTGAGCTCATTGGGAGTGCTTTACAATGCTTCTAGAGCGGAAAGCGCGGGACAATTGCTATTTTTTTGCAACCCCGAAAATCACACGGTTTGCTTCGATCTGCGCGGCCTCCCGCATCGCGAGCTGTTCCGCCTCGTGGCAACGGAAAATGGTTTCGCGGGGGAGAATTGCCCGCGAGTTCTTGGCGCCGCAGAGTACCTGCCAGCGAATGGCTTTGCTGTGTGGGATTTTCACGGAGGAGGAACTCGAAAACCAAATCCAGCACTTTTTGTCTCACAATGTCCCGATGGACTGCAACATTTTACGGTATAGCATACCATAAAATCCGCAGGCTCTTCGCCGCGTCGAGCAACGATCGCACCATGAATAGCAACACATTGCACACTCCCATCCGGAAAGATGTACATCGTATCATACCGCATACAAGAAGGATCATTTAGCGCAGTGCCAAAGCGACCGTGCGGAATATCATCGCCGTGGGACCCTACATGGGCTAATACTGCTCCAAACGCTTCGCCTTGAATGTAGGGATAGCGAGCCAATGCGGTAAATGTATTGAGTATTTTTTCTCGATAGTTATCTGCATGGCATGTTTCTTTTAATGCTTTGCACATTGCGAAAAGCTGCCACAAAAATGGCACGTTATTGGATGGAAAATCTCTGTCGTTATCCGTTGGATCGAATTCGCAAGTTTCATCGTCTCCATCACCCGTAATTACAATTTTACGAAATTCACTCCTACGCATATCGACTACGATGGTACTAACTGGGCGAAGTGCTTCTTGAAAGACTATCGCTATTTCTTCGCTCATGAATCTATCCCTGGCATTCTCCGCATTAAAATCGTATGCTGTAACAAATTCTGCAAATAATGGAAGAGTTATACCGATGAATTTCTTTAACCTCTGTAACTTTTCACCCTTTAGGCCACTGGTTGAGTGAAATACTTCACATTCTCTTCTCATATCTCCGCGAAACAACTCCATGCGCGATGGGTCACGATTCTCCACGGCAATGGCCTGGAAAAGTTCCCTCAGCAGAGGATGATAGTGCGTTTTTAACTCACGCACGTAGTAGAGAATCTGCAGAGCGAACGCTGCGTTTTTCGAAAATACAGCATCTATAATGCTGGCTGTCAAGTCTGGATCCTGATTGTCTCCGTCGTTTCCGCATATCAAATATCTCCCATCGCATCGGCACCAGGACGGGGTTGGCAGTGGGTATAGCTCCCGATTTTCGAAGTGTAAATGCAGCAAAATGTGAATGTCACTTGGACCCACATTGTCACCACTAATAACGCGTTGCACCAATCCTCTATAAAATTCTAGAAAACTCTCGTTCGGTGGTGGCAACTCTCCCGTTGGCAGTTGAAATTCCCGTGTCTGACCATGGCGAATAACGAACATTTCACCTCTCCATATGGCCCGGATGAAAATGCAAAAGAATAACGCATAGACCCATGCGAACAGGCCCCAGCAATTCGTTATTGCTCTGACCATGCTGATGAGTTCCCAAAACTTCAACAATCCCGTTGCCACAAAAGTGAGTGCGCCAACGGCGGTAACCGCCGGTCTTTGAAAATTGACCTGCCAGGCTAAAAACTGATTGACAGTGCAACCACACAGCGTTATTTTCTTGTAAGGAATCAATGTGTGGCACAGTGAATTTTTTTGAAAAAATGTCAACACCAAGCTTCTGTTCCGTTCTCCAGGTATTTCTTACCTATCATCGAGGTTGGAACGTACATTGCCGTCACTGGCAATTTTCTGTAATTTATTTGTATGTATTGAATTACCGGGTTCACCGCCGAGTTCTGTGATGCGACACTGTGCAATCGTGATAAGTACATCAAAAGGTGCGATCAAGTATTGACGATTTGCAAAGGAATTCATAAAAAAATACGCATATCTCAAACAAAATCGGCCATTTACGGAATAAATAGGGTGCTAGGCGGACAATTTACGCACTACCTGAGTGCCCGTATGCACATCTGCGAGGTCCTGAAGCTTTCCCGTGAGGGAAGATAGTTGTTCCAGCAACTCTTCAGGGCTCGCGACAGGATCGTATCAAAATCGAACTGAGCAGCGTTAGCGCGAAGAATCACGTGCGTCGTCGCCGCTCATGTCTTCGTAGATGCGTCGCCGCTTTGCCAATTTTTCCCGTGCGGAGTTTGTAAGTTCTTCGGCACGCTTTGGATTTGCGCGAGTCAATTGGTTGAAACGATTCTCCGATGCCATGAATGTGGCCACGTCCTCCGTCGCTTCCTTGGAGTCCAATTGCAATGGATTTGCCCGGCGCGGGTCGAAGCGGTACAATTGCCAATAGCCGCTCGCAACGGCATTTTTCTGGTGCTCCAACTGTTCGCGCATGTCGTAGCCATGGGAAATGCAAGGGCAATAGGCGATAATGAGCGCTGGACCGTCGTAGGATTCTGCCTCAAGGAATGCATTGAGTGTTTGGGAATCCTTGGCTCCGAGGGCCACCTGAGCCACATAAACGTTGCCGTAACTCATTGCGATGCGGCCGAGATCTTTCTTCCCTTCTGCCTTCCCCGCCGCGGCAAATTTTGCGACCGCACCCGTTGGCGTGGATTTTGACTGCTGTCCGCCCGTATTCGAATAAACTTCCGTATCAAGGACAAGGATTTTGATATTTTTTCCGCTGGCAATGGCATGGTCCAATCCGCCAAAACCGATGTCATAGGCCCAACCGTCACCGCCGACAACCCAGACGGACCGTTTCACCAAATGTTCCACAACTGGTAGCAATGCGGCCAAATCCTCTCTTTGCGAACGCAGTAGAATTTTTTTCACCTCTTCGAGACGCGTGCGCTGGGCAGCAACGCCGGAAGACGTCGATTGGTCCGCATCCAAAACTTCTGCCAGGAGTTTTTCTCCAATTTCCTTTGCATGCCTTTGCAGCAGCTGGCCAGCCCGTTTGCGCTTCCTTTCGACGGACAGCAGCATGCCGAGACCGAATTCGGCATTG
>JAITFC010000085.1 GCA_031281635.1 Puniceicoccales bacterium
TAAAACACTGGTAAGGCCGATGGTGCAAGATACTTTACTTCCCGCTTTAAAACATTCCGCATATATCTGCATCTTCACTGCTGGGATTGGAAATCTGGTCCTTCGCCGAAGATAGGCGCTGCGGGGCCCACATATTCTCTTTCGGCACAACTGACAATTTCAAAAAATTCTTCGGCATCAAGGGAAGCACCGCCGACGAGACCACCATCTATATCTGGTTGTGCCAATAATTCCGCCGCATTTGCCGCTTTTACGGATCCGCCGTAGATGATGCATGCATTCCGGGCAACACTCTCGTCGCAAATTTCCCACAAAATAGAGCGAATTTCACTGTGCATGTCCTGGGCAATTTCCGGCGTAGCAGTTTTCCCGGTCCCGATGGCCCAAACCGGTTCGTAGGCGATGACAACCTGACTCACGAGGTCGCTGGATACGCCTTTGAGCGCGGATACAATTTGCCGGCGGACTACCTCTTCCTGGTTGCCCTTTTCCCGCTCCGCCCATGTTTCTCCCACGCAAAGGATCGGTGTGAGGCCATATTTGAGAGCGGCTTGCACTTTTTTATTTATTTCTCCCAATGTTTCGTGGAAGTGGGTGCGGCGCTCGCTGTGTCCCAGGATTACGTGTGTAACGTACAGATCCCGGAGCATATTTGGGGAAATTTCTCCGGTAAACGCGCCATTCGTCTCATGGTGCATGTTCTGAGCGCCCACCGCGATGGAAGTCTTATCCATAGCCGCTGCCGCTGCCGGCAGAATTACAAATGGCGGACAAACGACCACGGACACATTGCTCACTTTTGCAAGACGTTCTCGCAGACCGTCTAATAACACAGATGCATCCGATGGTACGCGATTCATCTTCCAATTTCCCACAACGAGGGGTCGCCGCAACTCCATGATTTGCATTGTAGGAAATACTTTTTAAAAAGACAGCAAAAATTTCTTTCGCAAAAAATTTTCACCGCAGCGGCCACTGCAAATTAGTGAATGCGTAAAGTTTATGCAAATTGTCATAATTGATGAAAAAATTCCTTGCTTTTGATGAATTTTTTTTCTAGGCAACTGGCATGGACTGTCGATCTTTTAGTTTGGAAACTCGGAATGCTGTTTGCACGCTCAAAAAGAGCATAGATTTAGCAGAGAAGCTTGGTGCTGCAGAGCTCTCCAATGCTGAGAGGCTTTTGCGCAATGAAGGAATAACGCCGGATCCGAATGAACCTTCTGTGGACATGCATGTAGTATACCTGCAATTCAAAGTGGATGTTCTGATACGCCCAGAAGCAGCACATCTTCTGTTGCATCCAGTTTTTCAGGAAAAAAGTCCAGACAACTGGAAAGATTTTCAAGAAAAGCTATGCACGGTAAAAACGATGCTTTTCGGAAATGAAACACGTCGGCCTTCTGCTATTGTAGCAAGACTGCGTGCCGTACCACTGGATGCATTTCGAGGACAAATTGCGCAGTTTTTTCCCACTCTTTGCTCCCTGGTAATTGGATTCGATGTTTTCGACAAGAGCATTCCCCTAACTGAAGATATTGTCGATGTAATGCAAAGAGCTGTTTATGGAGATGATGTTGAAAGAGAGTTATTGGCAGTGAGTTGCGTGTTGCAGTGCCTTCAGATCCGCACTCGGATCTTGGAAGATCTGCATCCTCTCAAAAGCATGCTGGAGAGTATCCACGCTCTCCTCGGAGCTGACGAATAGCAAGACGGCTATAAAAAAATCTTGCCATCGTTAAGTTGAGCGAGCACGTTGTTACGGAGCCCGGGTGGCGAAATGGTAGACGCAGAGGACTTAAAATCCTCTGACCGTAGGTCGTGTGGGTTCGAGTCCCACCCTGGGTACCAATTTTTGTTTTGGAGAACTTTTCGCATGTTGAGGGAAGTTCTATCCATGCGGGATCTTTAGCCATTGCCAACCAAACTAGCCCATGGAAACGTTCCCACTCATCACCATTGCCGGTGCGACGGGAACGGGGAAATCGGCACTCGCCATGAAGTTAGCCGAAAATTTTGGCGGCGAAATTCTCTCCTGCGATTCCACCCAAGTGTATCGTGGCATGGACATTGGCACGGCAAAGGCAACGACACACGAACAGCGACGCATCAAGCACTACGGATTGGACCTCATTGAGCCGCATGAAATGTTTGATGTGGTTCAATTTACGGACTATGCACGGCAGGTACTGTTTCTCCGCGAAAAGCCACTTATCGCTGTCGGGGGCAGTGGCTTCTACTTAAAAGCTCTTTACGGCTGTGTGTGTGACGCCATCGCGATCTCAACTTTCACAAGATGTAGCGTGGAATACATTTGGGAGACGGCCGGTCTGGCAGGATTGCTGGCGGAATTGGACCGGCGACACGGCTATTTGGTAGAGGAAGTGGACCGCAAAAATCCGCGACGCGTGCGACGTGCCCTTGAGCGATGCATGGAGTCCGGACAATGCCTGCATGAAGTGCGCGAACAGTTTATGCAACAAAAAGGACCGTTTGCCTCCGTAAAAAAAATTACTATTTTGCTCGAAGACAGTACCGATGACTACGATTTTCGCCTGCAAGCGCGCATTCAAAAAATGCTGGAGGATGGGTTGATTGTGGAAACGGAACGGCTGCGCAGGCAAAATTTTGAGTGCAATCCATCTGCTTGCAGAGCCGTTGGTTACCGCGAAGTACTCGCCTTTCTCGATGGAAAAATTTCCAGGGATACGCTTGCCGAGAACATTTTTCGTCGGACAAAGCAACTCGTTCGTAAACAACGTACTTGGTTCCGACATCAATTGCCGATTGACATTACTTTGCCCCATTCGCAGGTGCATGACGTGGGAGCAGTTGTCGAACGCATCAAAAATTTTACGGATATTCACAAGAGCATTGGCATGGCGTAAGAAACGCCACAATTGCGATTTTATCCGTAGAGTCTTAAGTCGTTGCATAGAAATGTATATTTGCCATGTTCGAATGTTAATTGTACAAAATTTCCGTCGCGGCACCCGACCATCTCGAACGTGCCATTTTTCTTTTGAACACCAACTTTGCGCATGTTTTTCCAATTTGTATCAATGAAGAGTGCGATTTCACCTTCTTGCATGGACGCAAGTGCATGTTCCGCAGATTCATATCTGCCAAAGAATCCCGTCGAAATGGAGTAAGAGTGTGTGTTGCCGCTGACAGAGAACGTGGCGGGCATTTCCGCAACGCCCGTTTTTTTATGCAATGCTTCGCGGGCTAGCTGCACCTCGCGCCACCAACATTGGACGATCTCCATCGGGGTCGACGCGTCGATGGCCACCTGGGTTACATAAATTGGGTCCCTAAGAGTTTGCAAGGTACTGCAAATCGTTCCACCGTGCTGTGATAGCCGTTTCTGACGACTTTCGTAGCATGAAAGCTTTTTCAATTCTTTCCGAATAGCTTTGGCTTCACTCGGAGTCGGTGCCCTCAAACACCCATCCTTCCAGTCGGAAGCCTCCGCGCTGGCCCAGGCATTTTTCACACCATCGAGTATGTCTTTTAAATTTTCTGCGGTGATCAGAACTTGCCTTGGCCCAGTAGGTTGCGGCATCATCACATAGTGTACAAAAACACCGGCAGGCGCATCTTCGTCCGCATTTCTCCTGGTCCCTTTCAGCCGCCGCATCACCTGTGTCGTAAAGGAAGGCTCCCCCATGCCCCCCGTCGGAATTGGGAGAAATGGTGCTTCTTCTGGAAATATATCCCGTAGCATTGCAAATAACCTGTTAAAATGGTCCAGAAATTCAGACACTTGATCGACCTCCGACGCGTTCGAAAGAATTTCTACTAGCGCGGCGTGCAAATCTCTTACATTTTCCATTGCAAACAAATTTGGACTAACTTGTTTTTGGTCGTCCTCATCGTGCCTGCTCAACGGCAGAGATGTTTCATGTCTTTGGCGCCTCCTCGATCCTCCGGAGCCATGGATAGCATCGTAAAAATTCACGCAACCGTTCGAGAAAATTTGAGCAAAAATTTTTGCAAATGCTACTTTGTCAGAACATTGTAATTCTCGTAATGCGGACACTGAAAGGCGAGATCCGACGCCCGCTTCCTGGCGTAAATCAAAGAAAAACGCCGCTGAAAGAATGAGCAGGGAGATGTCCGTGGCATTGGGGGTCCTGCCGCGAAAAATGTGCAGCTGTGCGGCCCTCTCATGCAAAGGGTTATCCGGTCGGATTTGGGAGAAAATTTCTTGTGTAAATTCGTCCATATGGTAGTGTAGGTGCAGCATGCAATCAAGATAGCGCTGTGCGGTCTCGTCCAATGCTATGGCATCACGGCAGTTACGCATCAGGAAGAAAATTCCTTCGCGAAGTCGCGGAAAATCGACGTGGACGCCATGTTCTCCGGTTTCAGTGAAATACCGGCGCAAATCCATTGCTTCACGCATTGAGTGAAAGATTTCACGTCCAAGCGGTTGTGGTGGACAGTCCGCTATCGCCCGCACAAAAAGTCGGCCGTCGACGACTCCACTAATCATTTCGGCCATTTGGCGCAATTCGGGATCGGCAATTTGGTCAATGATATCATCCGTGACAATAATCCTTGCCGGCTCTTCCCGACCAAAAAAATATTGTAACACACACACTAAGAATTGAGTGCAATTCCTCCAAATGTTTAGTGCAAACTCCGCAACGGCGTGACATGCCGTTCTGATTAGGATTTGCAAAGATTTTTTCTCGGGGAGTTGTTCGTTTGCACATACGGCGGTAGTGCCTTGTACGTCTAAATTTAGCCTTGGTTCCATTGAAATGCGGCCGTATATCAATTTTTTTTCAAAAGTCAATGGCGGAAATTAAAAAACGCCTAAATTTTCTGTCTTAGGAACCAGATTGCCAAGAACTTTGAAAACCAAGCGCATTTTCACAATTTACACAACCGCAGTAGCAGTAAAACGAACGGATGCGTTTGATAAATGAAAATTGCGAAAGGTACCGCAGACGAACATGTTGCGCATTATAAAAAGCTAGGAAAAACAGTTTTCAGTTATTTTTTGGTGAAAATTTCCGAGAAAACTTGCGATGGGCCTGAGGCAGTGGCGAAAATGCGGACGGATGTCGGTCGCTCCCGCATGACGTGGTGTGTCGCGCCGTAACTAAATGAGTCTAGGAATTTTACCGTGGGAAACGTGCAACAAACGGAGCGGTTAGCCAACCCGGAAGAGCGGCGGCTGGATGTGCCAAGCGACCCTACAAGCCCTTCGCCAACGCATATCATGGAATTGTTTTTGGAGCAGAATCAGAGGCTCAATGGTCAATTTATCGACCGTTTCGCCGCGCAAGACGCACGCATCACGGCACTAACCACAGAAAACGCGCGTCTGTGGACCACGGTGCAACTTGTCGGCGAAAATCAGAAGCAATTGGGATCCATGCTCTCCATAACTAGGGGAGCAATTTTCGGAGGGGGCGCAGTATTGCTCGTCGTAGGTTTTTTTAGCGCCAACCTTCTCATCATCTGCCTGTGCATGTGCTTCACCATGTGGTGGTTTTTGAGAAGCCGCAATTGACACAATTGATTAGACTCGTCGCACAATTTTTAGAATTTGGCTTCCGAAGTCACTTCCCAAGCGATTTTTGGAATTTTGCGGTGCCCTTTATAATTCCTCATTGAAGATTTTACTTTTTTCCATCGGCGATGCGTTGAGCACGGCGGTATTGCTGCTGAAAACGTTGCACTACAAGGCGTTGCACTTCCAAAGATTGGGCTGGACTAGACAAATGCAGCACGGCGTCCAGTGTCGCGTGGACTTCATCGGCTCCGAAAGATGAAAAATCTTGCAGCACAACCATTGCCGCATCCGCTGCCTCCGTGCGACCTTCCGTGCGGGCTCGTAAAATTGCCCTCCACGCATCCACTAATTCTCCGTGTGGGATCATGAATGCACACTTAACTACCCATTTGAGAACATTATAGAACGGTGCCGTGCGTTCCGGATGAAATTCACATTCCCTCAATTCCATGTATGGATTTGCGAGGGAGGCCATGTGGGAAGCATTTTCTTCCGCATAAACTTTTTTATTCACAGCCGGCCGAAGTGGCTCATTGCGAACGGGTCCGCCGGGGGATCCGAGTGAAAACACCATTAACTTTTGACCATCTTCGCCGAGGAGAAACTCCAGAAATAATTTGGTGACCTCCATATGCGGTGCGCCGCGCAGGACTGCGATTGGGTCCGGACTGACCGCGGATCCATTCTTCGGTACGATGAATTGCAGGCGTTCCCATCCGCAGCGCCGATGATCAAATGCAGCCTGTGCATTTCCCATGAAATCAACGATGACACCTACGGCGCTGTTGCCTCCCGAAACATCTAGAATCATCTTCGTCGGCGCATCGGCGTAGTAGCGCGTGTTGGCGGACATTAATTGCAAGATACGCAGACCCCGCAGCCATCCGTCTGCAACCGCTTCCCGCTCCATTTGCGCACTGTCGCCGCCCGGGGAATTTTTGCTCAATTCCGCAAAACTTTCGGATATTTGTTGTTGGACAACCATTTCGTAGGCTTTAAGCAGCGCGCTGCTCTTTGTCGGATCCACCAGGGCAATGGCGCCGAAAAGTCGTCCGTCGGTGAGCTGCTTCCACTGGCTAATACTTTTGGGGGCGAACCCTCTATCGGCTAAAGCCTTCTCGTTGAGTAAAATGCCGAAAGTAGAGAGGACCTGCCCGAACCAATAGCCGTCGGGATCGTAGACATTTTCTCCGGCAAATCTTTGCGGAATGCATTCTTCATTAAAGATTTCTGGATGTTCGCGGAGAAAACCGGAATCGACGAGACTGCCGCGGTCCTTTTGGAGTACGTATTCCGTGACGCCGCCGCCAAAAAATAAATCGATGCCGACAGAAATGGATGAGTCGTAGAAAGTTCCCAAAACTTCCACGTGTGCGGGCGTCCTCCATCGGGAACGATCCGCTGTCCGCAGGCTGAAAATTTGCTGCACTTCCGCCGTCCATGGCTTGCCTAAAACGTGCTCATAGTGGTAGCGAAATGCTCCTAAATAGCTGCTCTCCAAATATCGAATGCTTTCTACCATGCCGCCGATGAAGCGCCAGTCGATGAAAACCGTGCGGCCAGTTTTTTCCCGATACCACCTTTGAAAACCCATGGCAATTTCCGAGCGAACGTTCTCGTTGTGGCCGGTAAGGACGACGAGCGTATCATCAGCGCCCACATCGATGGCGCGATTTTTGTCGCGCAGCAGAAACGGTAGGCTCAAAACGAGCAAAAAAACCAGTAGAAATGCAATTTTCTTGGCCATGGTTTCCGTCAGTTCCTTAGAATTAGCACATCCTCGGGCCGCACGTTGGCAAAGATATTTTCCTCGGGGTCATGGCCCAAATGGCGTGGATTCAGTTCGGACACCTGCAAGCGGACGCCGTTGCGGACAAAATCATAGTGTGCCACTTCACCGAAATATGTCACGGATACAATGTTTCCTTCCAAGCAGTTGCGGTCAATTGCTTCGGTGCGCAGTCGAATCACTTCCGGGCGCAGGGAGAGACAGACTTGGTCGCCGCACTCCAACGGCAGATCCAGATCGACGGCCGTTCCCCAAAAGGTGCCCAGCGCTGTTTCCACGGAAAAGGCATCCCCTTCTCTGCCCAAAATCTTCCCCTCGACAAAGTTCGTTTCCCCGACGAAGTGCGCGACAAAGCGACTTTTCGGTGTTTTATAGATTTCCAGCGGCGTGCCCACCTGTTCTATTTTGCCGCGGGAAAAGACGGCAATGCGGTCAGCGATGGAAAGGGCTTCCTTTTGGTCATGAGTCACGTAAACCGTTGTTAATTGGTGCTCTCGGCAGATGCGGTGAATTTCCAGACGCATTTCATTGCGCAATTGGGCATCCAGATTGGAGAGTGGTTCGTCGAGGAGTAGGCAGCGCGGCCTAACGGCGAGGGCCCGGGCCAGTGCGACACGTTGCTGTTGTCCGCCGGAAAGTTCGTTGGGCTTGCGCTTGGCATATTGTTCCATGCGGACGCCGATGAGTGCCTCCCTCAGTCTCTCCTCGATGACAGATTTCGGCAACTTCTTCTGCTGCAGTCCAAATGCAACATTTTCCGCCACGGTCATATGCGGCCAAAGCGCATAATTCTGAAAAACCATGCCCGCCTGTCTTTTATGCGGAGGCAGATGCGTCACATTCTTTGTGTCAAAAAAAATGCGACCGACATCCGGCACATAAAATCCTGCCAATGTGCGCAGTAATGTCGTTTTGCCGCAACCACTTGGCCCAAGTAGAAAGAAGAGCTCGCCCGCCCCAATTTGCAACTGAATGTCCTGCAAAACTGCGACGGACCCAAAGCGCTTCGTTACCTGGTCGATCCTGATCCCGGCCATCTGTGCCTGACTTTCTGACACGCTTTTCGCCGCTGTCAATGGGTTTTCACGAAAAAATTTAATACACTATCACGGAAGCAATAAGCAAATTTTTTAAATAAAATCTCCGCTTGCCACAAAAAAATATTTCACAAAAATTCTAGTTTCGGTGTGCGCTGTAACCGTCCGCCTTAGCATTGACGCCCTTGAGTTCGCCGGCCGGGCCAAGGGAGATTCTTCCGACCGGTGTCCAGGGAGAGTTGGCTCTCCCCGGCGTGGCGCCCGTAGCGGCGCCGCTCTTTCTTCTAAGTACCAATTTGGTAGACATCACCCGAAGTCGCCCATGCCGCCGTGTCCTGGCATTGCCGATGCAGCGGATTTTTCCTCTGGTATTTCCGCAATCATGCATTGCGTTGTCAGCAGTAACCCCGCCACAGAAGCCGCATTTTGCAGCGCCGAGCGCGTTACTTTTGTCGGATCCACCACGCCAGCCTTGAAGAGATCTTCGCAATGATTTGTGGCAACGTTATAACCCATCGGACCGGACATTCTGCGAACTTCCTGCACGATGAGAGCACCTTCGACGCCGGCATTGGAGCACAGTTCGCGCAGTGGATTTTCCAGGGCACGCCGCACGATATTGGCTCCAATTTTTTCATCGCTGTCTAACTCTAGAGCCTCGATGGCATCGATCGTACGTAGCAGTGCCACGCCTCCACCCGCTGAGATTCCCTCTTCAACAGCTGCTCGCGTCGCATGGAGAGCATCTTCCACGCGCATTTTTTTCTCTTTCATTTCCGGTTCCGTTGCCGCACCGATATTGATAACCGCTACGCCGCCGGAAAGTTTCGCCAGACGCTCCTGCAATTTCTCCCGATCATAATCGGAAGTAGCATCATCGATCTGTTTGCGCAACATGCGGATACGACCTTGAATCGCCTCTGCGGAACCGGCCCCTTCGACAATTGTTGTGCTTTCCTTGTCAACATTAACCCGCTTGGCGCGACCCAAATCATTGAGTTGCACACTTTCCAATTTGATTCCGAGGTCTTCGCTGATGCATTTTCCGCCGGTGAGGACAGCAATGTCTTCTAGCATTGCCTTGCGTCGGTCGCCGAATCCCGGTGCCTTCACTGCGCAAACCTGCAATGTTCCGCGCAACTTATTCACCACTAACGCCGCCAGCGCTTCCCCGTCAACGTCTTCGGCAATGATGAGCAATGGCCGACCCGACTGCGCAACTGCCTGCAATAGAGGAAGAACATCGTTTAATGCGCTAATCTTTTTTTCGCAAATGAGCACATAGACATTTTCCAAACTGCAATCCATGGAGTCTGGGTTGGTAATGAAATACGGACTCAAGTAGCCCTTGTCGAACTGCATGCCCTCGACGATGTCCAGTGTTGTTTCGATGCCTTTATTTTCCTCGACGGTGATTGTGCCGTCCTTGCCCACTTTTTCCATGGCATCGGCGATGATGGCACCGATTTCGCTGTCCCAATTCGCTGATACCGTGGCTACTTGACGAATTTCCGCCGTTCCATCCACCGCTTTGGAATTTTTCCGTAACTGTGCGACAGATGCCTCCACCGCTTTGTCGATACCGCGTTTTAGATAAATTGGGTTTGCACCGGCGGCCACATTTTTAAGACCTTCGCGGAAAATTGCTTCTGCCAAGACCGTTGCCGTTGTTGTTCCATCGCCGGCGCTATCCGCTGTTTTTGAAGCCACTTCGCGTACCATCTGCGCGCCCATATTTTCAAAGGGGTCTTCTAGCTCGATTTCTTTGGCCACCGTGACGCCATCCTTCGTGATCATCGGTGCACC
>JAITFC010000058.1 GCA_031281635.1 Puniceicoccales bacterium
ATGATTCGCCGGCAATTGCGTGATAACTCCTTGCGTAAGAGGCGAATTTTCCCGCAAAGCGTCCCCCCGATAATGTTTGATTGCAAGCAATGCGATTCCCGCCAAAATTCCCCCAGACCAAAAAGCCGATGCAATCCACAACGATCCAGTCATACCCCACGACCCCATAGTTATGCACAGAGTCGTTGTTCCAATTAGAATGCATAGATTCGAATTATCTCTAACGGAGGTCGCCAAATGACCGCATTGCGCAATAAACCGATTGGTGTAAAAAACTGCCATTTACATCTCGTATTCTACACGCAAAAATCGGAGATTTTGCAAGAAAAATAATTTATTTTCCGTAAAAAAAATGCAATTCATCGGGAGGATGCCTTTCGAAAATAATTCGCGTCATAAGTCTATGAAACTTGCAAAAAAGTTTGCACCGGCGCTTTCAGGAAATTAGCAAGAGGGTTCATGGCAAATTTTCTTGGCATTGACTATGGTCAGCGGCGCATCGGATTAAGCTGCGGCGATCCAGCAATTGGTGTTGCAATTCCCTGCAGGGCAATTATATGCTCCGACGGAGTTTCCTTTTGGGAGGAATTGGAGCAAATTGTGCGAGAAAAGCGAATTTCCGCCTTCGTTGTCGGTTGGCCTCTTGCTAGCGATGGTGCAAAAACTGCATGGACTGTTGCCGTGGAAGAATTTGCCCAGCGACTGCGCGAACATTTCAACATGCCCGTATATCTCTCCGACGAGCGTCTCACGTCCTATCAAGTGACCAGTGATAGGAAAAGTTTTGGGTTGCAGCCGGCGTTCAAACACATTCGACGGGAACGAAATAGTGGCGACAACGACTCCCGTGCGGCCGCACTGCTATTGCAAGATTTTTTCGATGAGCAGTGCAAATTTTAAATGCGTAATTTGTTAATTGCTTAATTTTTTCACAAACTCAATCTGCAACAGCATCCTGCGCAGTCTCTTTAATCACTCTAACGCGCTTACTAATTCCATCCAATACACCATTAATTAACGCACTAGAGCTAGGCTCTGCATAGAGCTTTGAAATTTCAATGGCTTCATTAATGATCACGGCTGACGGGATATTCTTTTGCGTAAGTAATTCACACACAGCAACGCGTAAGACTGCCAGGTTTACTTTTTCCACACGAGTTAGTGCCCAATTTTCTAAAAATTTCGACAAAAGTTTATTGATTTCGTGTAAGTTTGCAACCGTCTCGTTGACCAATTCCTCGGCAAATGTCAGCGAAAATTTCGCCATATCCATCATGCTCACAACACTTTCCCAGTGCTCCTTTATGCCGGTAAGTGGTTGTGTCTCATAAGCATACAAAATTTGCATGGCTAAAATGCGCTGTTCGCGTCTGCTGACGCGTTTTACCTCCACGTTACTCATAAAGAACTCGCGCCGAACGAAGTCAAAACTGCCGCTTTGTCAAGAGAAATTCCACCTTTTTCCATTGAAAATTTTTTTCAAAAACTACCTTGACATTCGTAAAGCGTTTGGGCATGCAAGACAGGGCATGAAGAGCTGGAAAGTAGAAAAATTTAGGAAATTTTGTACATTTGGGGTGTTGGCGACGCTGCAATTTGTGACGACATTGTGCGGCGAAGAAATGGTCAACTTACCCGCCATCGATTGTCGTTTTTGCGGAGCTATTCCCATCATAAACGAGTGCGTAACATGTTTGCGCGGAACTAATTGCCAATTAGGATGCAACGAATATGAGCTTGCTGAAGTGGACTGGACGAGCGCTATTTTCCCCACTGGCTTGCGCGTAAAAGACAATAATATTGCACTCCCTGCCGATGCCAATGCTTTGTTTCGCAACGGCTTCACCTCGACAACTGAGGACTTGGGGGAAAAACTGAATTTGCTCGAGTTCATAGAACAGCGCTCCGAAGCCGTTTTGCTCTGCGGTGCGGCCTCGTTCAGCGTCGATGCGGATGCGCACGCTGCTTTCCAAATCATTGCCCCAAAAGACAATGGAGACGGGAATGCGGCCCGAACTCCATGCGCCATTCGCGTCTGTGACATGCGCGATAATTGCTGTGATTGCGATCATCCAACGCATTCCTTTGAATTTTTTGGATTCGGCAATCGCATCGATTTAGCTCGTTCCGTCGATATTGCGTTTTACGACGCGGACGGGAATCGAGTAAATAAATGCGGGAAAGCTATTTGCGGTAACATATTTACGATAGTGAATTTATCGGGCGGCACAATCGGGCAGCCAAACGTTTTGCGCGGAGGTTCCATCAATGGCGTTGGTACTCTGAACGTGCGTGGAAATTGGGAAATGCCCTGCGGCGTATGGCATTGCGGCACTGTCAATATTGCAAAAGATGCCCACCTGGACCTCGGCCAACGGAAGTTACATGCGCATGGTTTGCAATTTAACGTAGATTCTTCTCGTACATCGGAATATCTGCGTTGCTCTGGCTTTTCAAAGCTCGTAGCAATTTCTATTACCTTTGATGAGAACGCGTTGACTAATCCGAATGCCCAAGATTATTTGCTGGTTGATGGGTTACGCCGCGGTCACCGAGCCATCAAAAATGTTTTCCAGATCAACGGCGGCTACTCCCTCGAAGTGCAAGGCGCCAAGCTCTATGCGCATCTGGAAGAAATTCCCAGTGTCAGTGAAAGTTCGCCGCGTCGTACGTATTATTTCGGACTGCGCCCACACGACAAAGACTGGGGAATTCACCCGCCGCGGCCACCACGTCTCATACTACCTTCCGAGGCGGATGCAGACGAGGAGTTTATGCAACTGCTGAACGCACTAACGGAATTGGAGTTGCAATCGGACGAATCGGCAATGGATTCACGATCTTTGATGCTCGTAGAATTTGCTCCAGAGGATGGAGAAGTAACGGCCTCAGATACTTGCGACGTATGTGCGCAAACGCTGATGAAATGTGTTGATCTCGCAAAAAGTGGTTTCCAAAACCGTCTCTGCGACATCAAAGGCAACGGCGATGACCCGTTTGTAGCACTCATCGGCGGGCATGCGCGCAGAGATAGTATTGACGAAGGAATCTGCAAGACAACCTATTACGGAGTTGTTGGCGGATTGGACCATCGGTGGATAATTTCTGAAAAGTTGCTTGTCCGCGTCGGCGCATTTTCCGGCTGGGTCCGTGGAGACGTAAGATGGGGAAGATCTTTGCGGCAGCGCGCGGGACTTGTTGGTGTTTTTGGCGCCTGCGAACATTTCGACAGTAAATTGCGCAAGAGCAACTTAGACATAACATTGACGGGGGGATTCACGCGCAATCATCTTCGCGACGAGGCATTTGAGTCTGCATTCAATTGCTGCGATATGGCCGCGGATGCCAGTTTCGTGCGCAATATCTTCGCAGTGAGGAACATGCAAATCGGACCATGGACCGCTCTCTCCTATCATCATATCCATCAAAATTCCTTCCTCGGCGAGGATAGAGTAACGGTACCAGCTATCGGTGCAGATCTGCTAAAAACTACGCTTGGAATGAATTTTGAACGTGAAAATGCCCCATGGGCCGGTGCTCCGGATCGACTCTTGCGCATCTATGTCCGTGTGGGATGGGCTCGGCAGGCAAAACGGCTTGATGCACAGCCAATCATTCGATCCGTCTCGCCGCGCTACGAACAACGTAATTCGACGGTAGTCACATGCGGTTTCCGGCAAAAAATTGATGCAAATTGGGAAATTAGTGGCGCCTGGGACGGCGAATTCAACGGTCATTATGCGTGTAATCGTGCAAATATCACGTTTGGTTACATTTTTTAAAAAACCAATTGCGTGTTCTGGAAGATCCTAGAACACGCCTTCTGGGAGGCGCATAAATTCACCTGATCTTGCGCATGCATCCCATGGCAAGCCGCATTTATGCGACACTGCTGCCCAATGGGTAATAAAGCTTTCCAGAACAACCCGTTAGATACGGCGTACGCTGAGCCATGCGCAAGATTCTACGCGATCAACTATGGCCGAAAAAAAATCGACACTTTCTTGCTCGGTTAGCGTCCTTTCCCCGTGTGCCATGGTAAAACTAACTGCAATGCTTTTCTCGTGGCTGCCAACTGCCTTTCCCTGATAAACATCAAATATTTTCACTTCTCCCACAATGATTTCTGCTGGAAGAGTTTCGCGAACACAACGTTCCAGGTTCATTCGAACTTGTTCCGCAGGGATCCGTGCATCGACGCTAACGGAAAGATTGCGCAGAACTTTTGGGAAATTGCTAAATGGTACATACCGTGCGCACAATAATTCGTCGGAAAATATTTTTGGAGCAATGCGCAACTCTCCGGCCAACAAAGGAACACCTATGCCGAACGCGGCCGTTCCCTTCATGTGTAATAGGCCAATATGTAAGTCATAGCCATCGTTGAGTTTATTCACGCATGCTCCATGTCCGTCCTGCCAAAGTAATGAATTTTGCAGAAGGACAAATTCGGAATCTAAAAACGTAAGTTGTGCCAGTTGAGAAAGTTGGCATGCGAGCGCCTTTGTGGAATAAAAGTCCAATCGCTCGTAGGGATGCCAATCGCATACAAGTGACTCTGTCGCACTTAGCCAGGAAACGGCGATGAGTTCGTGGAGGGTTCCATCGATTGGTTGCCATACGCGTCCAATTTCGAAGAGACGGTTGACGCCGTTACCGTTACGTAAATTTTCGTCCAAACTACGCAAAAGTCCGGGAATGAGACTGGCGCGCAAATGCGTTTGATCCGCGCTCAGAGGATTAGCAAGTCGTAGGCAGCCAGACACTTCGCCGTCAAAAAATCGTTGTACGTCGCTGGAAGAGACTGTGGAGTAGGAGTAGCATTCGGAAAATCCGCGATTGCCGAGGGTTTGTGCGGCCTTTGATTGGAATATATAGGTCGGAGCATCGAGCAACACGTTAGGGTGGAAAGAAATAGATGATTCACCTAAGTGATCGATTCCGTGAAGCCGGCCGAATTCTTCCACGAGATCGATGCTGCATTTCACGTCGTTACGTCTGAAATACGGCACACCCACTCGCCAACCGCCGTCACACGGTGCCAGCGAAAAATGCAAGCGTTGCAAAATTGCGGCAATTTGCTCGTCGCGGACGGGGCTGCCAAAGCGCTTTCGCAGAAAATCACCGCCTAGAACGATTTCTTGCGCTATTTTTTCTGGACAAGTCCCGGCAACTTGCGGCCGAGAGCAAGCACGACCTCCGCAAATCTCCACGAACATTTTTATTGCCCGCCGCGCGCAAAATTCCAGGGCCCAGCGATCTGTCCCGCGGGCAAAGCGCTGCGACGCGTCCGTTTGTAAACCTAACTTCCTTGCCGTCAACTGAATAGAAGCCGGAGAAAAAAAGGCGCTTTCTAGGATAATGTCGGTTGTGCTGTCATCAACTTCCGCGTCAACACTACCCATAATGCCCGCAATGACAAGGGGTTGCGTATCGGCCAATACGAGCATATTGCTGCGGAGTTCGTAAGTTTTGTGATTTAGTGTGCAAATTGTTTCTCCGTCACGGGCTAGTCGAATGTGTAACTTTTTCCCGCGGACCTTCTTAGCGTCGAAAGCATGGAGCGGTTGTCCGCAGTCCAGCATCACCCAATTGGTGATATCGACGACGTTGTTGACGGATCGCATGCCGACCCGTTCGATGTCGCGTCGCAGCCATTGGGGACTGGGCCCCACACGGATGTCGCGCACGCTCCATGCGGTGAACCGAGTGCACAAATCGCTCTCCAGACACAACTCGTCTAGCAAAAAATCTTCGCCGGCGTCTGCTGTAAAATCCAGTGTATTAGCAGCATATGGGTCCTCGGAAAGTGGAATGTCGAAGTATGCAGATAATTCCCGTGCAATGCCGAGATGCCCCAAGCAGTCGCCGCGGTTGGCTGTGATGGCGATATCGAGGACGGCGTCTTCTTCGGGGAAAATTTCCTTCAAAGCCGTGCCAATTGGCCATTTAGCATCGAGGATTAGGATTCCGTTCTCCGCT
>JAITFC010000109.1 GCA_031281635.1 Puniceicoccales bacterium
CGATTTTTTCTCGCCGCCACGGTACGAGTTGCCCGCTGCGCCGCAAAACCTGCATATTGTTTCCCATCGTTCTTGGCTAAGAACCGCATCGCCCCATTGCAATGCGAAATGCAGATTGAGTTTTGTAATATTCATGAAAAATCTCATTGACGAAATTTAAACACTCGTGGACCAACGGGTTAGTGGAGCGTATGAACCGTTTCATCAAAGAGCAAACTGTGAAAATATACTGCCACGAAACGCCGGATGAACTCAGAGATCATCTTTATCACATATTTCATAGGCGTCAACTTGTGCATTTGGGAAAAGATGCGCTTGGCTCGGGATTCGTCGCCGCTCGAACGAAGGGAGAATCTGTACCCGTGGATGATGGATCTGTCATGACAGCAGTAGGTTGAGCAGCAGAGGAAGACCCTAATGGAGAATTCAATGGCTTGAGTGCAGCAAAGCGTATGACCATGTGAGATTATTTTACAGCGAATTCTCAAAAATGGAAGAGGAATATATTGCCAGCGCCATTGAAAATATGTTAAAATGCAATGATTTTGTGCTGCAATCAGTTATGACAATTATTCCATCGCAAACCTTTGCAAATTTAAACATTTTCCCCAAAAAGTAAATAAAATCTCGACAACTTGTTAAAAATTCATTTAGTTGTTGTGTTATAGTGCTGATTCCCTTTTCCCATCATTCATCCAACTTAGACGCGTGCCTGCTTCCACAGGAACATTATAGCATTGCGCGCATATTTGGTCTCGCGCTTGGAGTGACGCTGCTTTTGGGTGATGTAGTTATAACTGCTTCAGTTGCACTAGAGTATTCAGTCGCAATTGCATTTGTAAGCATATGTGGTGTGCCGGCTGTCATAGGAGGATGTTGCGTTATCTTGCTGTGCGGCACTATTATCACCGGGAAAGCATTGTCCGGAATTAGCTATGTGGCATTCCAAGAAATGGACGAACAAATTTGCGGGGAAGTATTTAAAAAAATCAGCAACGAACATTTGCTATGCGTATTGCAGGCATATCGTGCGTTTCTCAGTCGAACACCGGAACGGCAGACGCACCGGATTAATTACGACGCATTACGATTACTAGTCTTGGAACTATTTGATCGTTGCACTCGCACTTTGATAGCGTCAGCTCCTCATGATGTTCTAGACGGCATTGAGACGCTCATTGCCGATCTCAGACAGGTCATAATCGATGAAGATAACCGATTGAGAGGAATAACTTCAGGACGTGAAGCACATCTTTTTCTCCAAGATCACGTCGAATACATACTGTCCGTCTTATATAGAGAGCTAGGCTTCTACATGCCAGAATACGCAGGACAGCAATTTGACACGGTCGCATTTTCTGGCGGTGGAGCTAAAGGTGCGTGCTATGAGCAGATTGTGGAAATGTTACGCGGCACTGCTTTGTGCGACATTATTTCTCCAAATTGCCGATTTACTGGAACATCGGTGGGGGGGATTGTAGCCCTTTTCTGCTGTCTTGGAGAGGTTGATCCTGAAGTTCTCCGCGCAATTACAACGGAAACGCAAGAGGCAATGCTTGCCGGAGATAGGGAAATAAGAAAACTGGAACGAATGTACCCAGGTCTGAAAATGACTCCGTACAGGCGCATGATGTCCGGTGTAACAAAATTTGTCTCCGGACGATCGAATATGTCAGGACTCCCAATTGTGCATCTAATGGACATGCAAACGTCGAAATATGTGCGCAATTTTCTGGACGGTCTTGAGTCCGGATTCTTGGATGCTCTGAGACAGAGTCGACCGACGGAATACGCGCGCGTTCAATGCCTGCTTGAGGATTTTTGCGACGGAGGAAGCCGAGAGGGGAAAATGGTGACTTTCGCCGACTTGGAAATGCTACGAACTTTCCCTGGCGGAGAAAGATTTCGCTCTCTCGCTCTGACTACCTATGACCTGGAAGGCCGAAAGACAGTCCACCTAAATGCGCAGACCACACCGAACATGCCAATTCCCTTTGGCATTCGCGCAACCATTGGATTGCCAGGTCTACTGCAAAAACTTGAATTTTCATTTACCTCTGCGACAGACACACAACTTTTGGACGAAGTGCAGACCACGTACACCCTCGTCGATGGCGGCATAGGCCAGAATTTACCTCTGAATGCCTTTGATGATGCTGAAGCGGGAATGCAAATTAATATAATGTTCGATTGCGACGGTTCTAGTAGGAGAAATTTGGAAGGTGAACAATCGGATTTATCGAAATACAGACTAGGTGCGCGGATTTTTCCGGAAATGGGGGCGGCTATACCGGGAATGACGGGACGCGTTAAAGAACTCATGGCATATCGCGCACAACACCCCGAAGACCTGTGGATTATTCTCGGACATCCGGGCCTCACGACAACGGGGTTCAATTTCGATCCAGGTCAGGCACGGCTTGCGGCGGAATGGGGAGCGACGAAATTATGCCTGGCTGCCGAAAGACAGAGGCTTCGAAAGCCGATTGCTGAGCATATCTTGCTGACCAAAAATCTTGTATGACGGGTAGAGCATACGTCTAGTCTAATGCCGTCGTTTGATTCGGGGGAAGAGGAGTCTGAGAAGTTGCGATGATTGCGGAATCCCGAGACGCGGGCAGTGGCAAAAAAAAGATTGCCCAAAGACATTTCGCAGGACAGCGTGCAAAGGACTATGGCTCTTGGGAAAAATGCAGCGGTTCTTGGACGACTTATTGGGCGGGAGCGACTTTCCGGCGCGGACAGCGACAAGGAAATTTGTTCACTAACGATTAGTGCCGAGGATGATTTTGCCTATGAAGCGGGTGATTGGCTGGCCGTTATTCCGCAAAATGATGGCGGTGATGTGTATGCACTGCTGCAAGAATTGGGAGGGAACGCTGCGGAGGCGGTTCCAGTGCGTGGTTCTGCGGAGAAATTACCACTGTCAGAGGCGCTGAAAAATTTTTGCACCATCACGCAGGTGCCAGCTAACTTAGCGGCATTTTTTGCGGAACGGGAAAGAAATTCACAAAAAAAAGAGTCCTTACTCAGCGGTTTAGCTGGTGATGCAGCTTCCTTCCTCTGCGGCCATGATTTGAGGAGTTTTTTGCGGCATTTTGTGACGGATATTCCGCCATTGCTGGAATGGGTTCCTCTGCTCAAACCGCTGCAACCGCGCATGTACTCCATTGCATCCAGTCCGCATGTGGACAAAAAAATAGTTAAGTTGCTTGTGACAACGGCTACACACGCAGACGCTGCCGGCAACATGCGCTGCGGGCTCGCATCTAGCTACCTCAATCGACGGCTGCGGATCGGTGATTTTTTGCGTTGCTACACCGTCCGGTCGCGCTTTCGCCTGCCGGAAGACCCGCAAACAGACGTCATCATGGTAGGTCCCGGCGCTGGCCTCGCTCCTTTCATGGGATTTTTAGAAGAGCGGCTGTGGCAGCGGACTGCGGGCATGGGCGCTGGCCGCAACTGGTTGTTTTTCGGGGATAGGCACCGAAAATCCGACTTCATATTTCGAGAAAAACTGATGGCCTACGAGCGGAACAGCCTATTGACGCGGTTGGATCTGGCATTTTCGCGGGATCAGGAGAAAAAAATTTATGTGCAAGATCGAATTTTAGAATGCGGCGAAGAACTATGGAATTGGCTCGATGGCGGAGCATATTTTTATATTTGCGGGAATGCGAAACGCATGGCAAAGGATGTGGAGGAAGCTGCGATCACCGCATTGGTTTGCAGCCGCGGCGTCGAGCGGGAAGCAGCCGCCTCACAACTAAAAGAGTTGCAGCGCACACGCCGCTATCAGCAGGATGTCTATTAGCTGTTTCGTCGTAGAACAAATGTGCATTCTCATTGCTGCGCATTTTTCAAAATTTTACTTGCTTTTTCTCATTGCCCATATAATTAATTGTGCATGACGGACGCAGCTGGACTCTCAAATGGTGGGAGTGAATTGCGCGTCATCGCGGCCCATACACCAGAAACAACAGGTGCTTCCCCCCCCCTCCCCCCTCCTTCTCCCGCCGTTGTGACCGGCGAGCTCACATCTTGGCAGAAATGTGTATGGGTGCTCGCGTGGATTGGCGCATCTTGCACCCTAGGGACCGCCTACGTCGTTGCCCGCATAGTGGGCAAATTGATGGACCGCACGGAGTCCGTAATAAATTTTTTCTGGCACCCCTGGCTATTTTTTAATCCTCCGCGTCCTCTAATGGAAGGGACGCCAACGGAAGAACAGACGCCAACTCCAACAGAAGCTCCAGTACCAGTACAAGTACAAACACCAGCACTGGCACCTGCTCCGGCACCTGCTCCATCTCCGGCACCTGCTCCAGCACCTGTTCCGGCACCGGCACCAGCACCAGTACCGGAACCAGCTCCAGCTCCAGCACCGGAACCAGCACCAGCTCCAGCACCGGTACCAGCTCCAGCACCGGAACCAGCTCCAGCTCCAGCACCGGAACCAGCACCAGCTCCAGCACCGGAACCAGCTCCAGCTCCAGCACCGGAACCAGCTCCAGCACCGGAACCAGCTCCAGCTCCAGCACCGGAACCAGCTCCAGCTCC
>JAITFC010000083.1 GCA_031281635.1 Puniceicoccales bacterium
CAGCATTTGGTGGAGCGGGCTGCTCTTCGGCAGCACTTGGTGGAGCGGGCTCTACGGCGTCAATCGATTGAGCGGGCTCTTCGGCAGCATTTGGTGGAGCGGGCTGCTCTTCGGCAGCACTTGGTGGAGCAGGATCTGCGGCAGGATTTGGTGGAGCGGGCTCTTCGGCAGCACTTGGTGGAGCGGGCTCTACGGCGTCAATCGATTGAGCGGGCTCTTCGGCGGGATTTGGTGGAGCAGACTCTGGAGCAGCACTTGAATCCAAATCCAAGTCACCCACAAGAAGCTGGAGTACCAATTTTGGCAAGACATCATCCGGCGGAATTTCCCCTTCAAAACGTTCATAAACAGACTTAATCGCTTTTTGTGTAATGCCGAAACTCCTGACTGGAATGGGAGCCCGAAATGCTGAAGGACAATTCGCTGCGTGTTCCACGGACAATTTAGCGCGTAATGCTTCCGGACACGAATCTATCATACTGTCTTTGATACGAAGAACGGCAATAGCAGCCTCAATTTCGTTATCCGCAGCGAATTGAGCCTCTTTCACACTTAGCCCAACTCTAGATAGAACAAATCTCGCGACCTCTACGTCATCAATTGTCTTTGGAAGGTCAAGTAAAAATATGGCATTTAAAACTAACCTAAGTGGTTCCGGACTTTGGTTTGCATAATCACCAATGCTACATTGGCTACCATCAATGCAATGCTGAACTTGACATCGATACATGTTGCCCACAAAATTTGCAAACGCTTCGTGTAGCGGTGGATTGCGAAAATCCAGGGGACACCTCTCGCAAGAAACCAAAGGATTAGGATGCCTCCACCGATGAGACACATTTCTAACGAGCGCATACAATGGCATAAGCCCTTCCTCTAATGCAGCCATATTAACTTCAACATCCGTAAAAACACTTTCCAAATCGATATTACAACCACGGAGACATTTTTGAAAAGCCTCAACATTCTCCGGCGGCGGCTCAAGTGCGGCTGAAAGCTGTGGATTGCTTCCATAGCTGCAGGCTTCTAGACATCTTTTCGTAACAATCCGTGCGGCATCTACGTTATCAATGCCGGGCAAACTTGCTGCTATTTGATCCGCACAATGATCACATAGCAGAGAAACTTCCGCAACATATGCTGCGCCAAAAGAACCATACTTATTTATTAGGAAAAGGATAAAATTTGGATCGAAGAATTGATTTGGCTGTGTTAGATATCGCGATTTGTATAAATCTTCACATAAATGAGGATTTAGGCTCCATGGAATTGGATAAGCCCATGCCGGCGCCGAGAAATTTTCAAATTGCGTAAAAATTAAAGCGGCAAATCTTGCGCAGTCGAAAAGGCCCATTTTTCCGGCTGCACAGAGCAATGCGAATATAATGTGTCCAAAAACTTGTTGCCAAAAAGTATGTTCTTGCTCAGGCAGCAATGCAGTTTGTTGCGTAATGACTTTCCCTAGTGATGGCGATGCATTCGCACCGAGGGCAAGATTAGGAGAGCCATCTCGAAACAAAAGACGGGCGTATTCCACGCATCCCATGGTTGTACTTTAATAAAAATTTTACACCAGTCAAGCTGCATTTGCTAAATACTCACAATTGTCTTGGATATTGGCGATGTGCTAAAAATTCATCTTCCTTTGTCGCAACATACTCATGGTGAGATTCATAGAATTGGTGCGCTGTTATGCGAAATCGAAAAAATTTTGCATGCGGGAGATTTTTCTCGACAAATCTGTTTTTTGGTCTGGGAAATTAGATGGAGAGATGGCAGAGCGGCCGATTGCGTCGGTCTTGAAAACCGAAGTATCCTTCCGGGTACCGAGGGTTCGAATCCCTCTCTCTCCGCCACACCGGAACTGTCTATGTACGCGTGCACTGCCATTTTATCTCTATTCACCCTTTTCGTCTCGGCGGCTCCGCGCCAATGGGCCATCCGTGAAGTGCAGGTACAGCGCTTCGAAAGAGAGGACTTTTACCGTTTAGCTCAATATTTCACTAAAAAGCCAATCCCGTTCCGCCATGGACTATGCCGCGACGACGAATCGCGCTCCCAGGGAATCTATGCCATATGTTTCCTCAATAATTCCGTGCGCCGGCTGCCAAAATCGGCACAAATACGGTTGGAATTTCTGCTCAGTGGCGACGAACGGATGCGCCAAATCGACGGAAATTTTCAAAAACCGCGCCGAAATAGTCGCGAATTGTGGATTGGCCTCACGGATAAATGCTGGGAAAATTTGATGGCCGACGACATACTGGCCTGGCGCATAACAATTTATGATAACGAAGATACGTTATGTACACGGTCTAGTTTCCTCTTTCGCGCAAAAACCCAACCAGTCGCAGACGCAATTTCTTCGGACGCAAGTGGCAAATAGATCCCGCCAAAGTAAATACTGCACCAAATTGCTACGATGCTCCGGCAAAAATGAAAAATATTTACCAAACAACCACATTATTCGGCCACTCATAAGAGTGGCCGAATGGGAACTGAAGACGTAACAGCTGAAAAAACGACCGACGTCCTAGGTAAGAGTCATTTGGCTGGATTTTGTTCAAAAAATTTTCGAGATTTTTGCATGGCGGAAAACGTGAAGGAGCGCATTTATTTTTTAGGGATCGGCGGAGTGGCCATGGGCAATGCGGCGATTTTGTCGCAGAGGAGTGGTCATGTGGTTGGCGGTAGCGACCGTGCGATATATTCGCCGATGCGGGAGTTATTGGCACGGGAGAGGATTGTACCATTTGCAGGATTTTCCCCGCAAAATATGACTGAATTCCGCCCGGACGTTATCGTTGTTGGGAATGGTGTCGGCCGCGGCAACGCAGAAGTGGAGTGGCTGTTGAACGAACGTCCATGCCCATTTTTATCCTTACCGGAATTTCTCGCTGCGCGCTTCCTGTCCAACCGTCACCGCATCGTTGTCGCTGGAACGCATGGGAAAACTACAACCACTGCATTAACAGCATTTTATCTGCGTCAACTCGGTTCGCAAGCGGGCTATTTTATCGGTGGAGCTCCCGTCGATTTTCCTTCCGGAGCGGATCTGGGCGAGAAATATGCACCATTTGTCATCGAAGGAGACGAGTACGATTCGGCGTTTTTTGACAAGCGCAGCAAATTCATTCATTACGCTCCGAACACATTGGTAATCAACGCCATAGATTTTGATCACGCGGATATTTTTCGCGACATCGAAGATGTGTGCCGCACATTTAACCATTTGCTCAGGACTGTTCCGGGCAATGGCCATGTATTTCTGAATGGAGACGATAGAAATTGTTTGGACCTGGTAACTTGCCAATGGACGCAATTTTTTCGCGTGGGGCTTGGGGATAGTAACGATTTTCAAATTAAAAATTTCATAACCGACGACGGCGGAAGCCATTGGCAAGTGTTGCACGCAGGGAAAGTGACGCACATGCGCACGCAACTTTTGGGAGAATTTAATGCGCGGAACGCGACGATGGCGATTTTGGCGGCCCACTGCGCACTTTCCCTGCCGCTGTCAAATTCCATCGATTTGCGCAATTTTCGCGGCGTGCGTCGTCGTCAGGAAATTCTTCACCGCGATGGACAATGCGTTGTCTACGAAGATTTTGCCCATCATCCTCGAGCAACGTGGTCCATGCTGCAATCCCTGCGCCAGCGGTATCCGAACTGTGAATTGATTTGCTGCTTCGAACCAGCGTCGAACACATCGGCCCGACGTGTTCTGTTCGAAGAATTTGTGCAATCTTTTTGCCTTTGTGATCGCTGCTACCTGGCTCCCGTGCGAAACGGAGAGGCGATTCCGGAAAATGAGCGCTGTTCCATGCAAGAGATGGCGGGACGTTTGCGTTCACTCGGGAAAGATGCTATCGCTTTCGCAGACAACGATCAAATGAGAGAACATCTGCTGCAAATTCTGGCATCTGCGGCAAATCAGTTCCGCGTTGTTGCGCTTTTTTCTAACGCCGCATTCGATGGCGTGCTGTCTCACTGGAGGA
>JAITFC010000057.1 GCA_031281635.1 Puniceicoccales bacterium
GCTCCACCAAGTGCTGCCGAAGAGCAGCCCGCTCCACCAAATCCTGCTCCACCAAAGCCCGCTCCACCAAGCGTCCCTAAACAACCAGTCAGAAAGGTTCGTGTGTCTGGAGATCCACCAAAGCCGGAGATCCTGGAGTTGTTGCTAGATTCGCAAGAGCGTTTTGCCGATGATTTGGCTATCATTAAAGAACGATTAAAACAACTCTTGATTGTCCTTCGCGAGCATGGAGGATCTTTTGCTGAAAGTACCATTTTACCACTCACGGGAAAAGAATATAAAGCACCTATTCCTCAAGTTAGCAGCGCATTTGCTGAATTTCACAAAGCTTCATTCGAACTTTCTAAAAAAATGCATCAACTACATGAAACTATAGTCGATCAGAGTATCGAAGATGGCATAGACGAAATAACGCTTGAATACTTAGAAGAAGGAGGTGTCATTCTAACTGGTAGCGACGCAAAAAAGGAGGAGAAATTGAGAAAATTTCAAAATGCATATCAAGATCGGCAAGAGGAACTCTTACACATTCACTCGTGGCCAATGTATTTCCAAGCATTGCGCGCACCGTGAGATGGAGTCCTGTGATAAAATAGCTTGTGGGAAACTATTTTCGAAAGTTATTCTGTGGTTGGCAGTTGATACGGGTGCTGCCGCTGCAGTGGGCCGCATTTTGTGTGATCGCGCTTTGCGGTGGTTGTGCCAGTTCGAGTGGGACCGTCCAGGATGCGCATAAACTTTCCGTACTCCGGGCGGAAATCGCGCAAATTAACCGTGACTTGGCCGACTTGACGCAGGTCTTTATCTACACAGGAAGAATATGCCCGGGACCAATCGGTGAGCAGGCATTGGACGCGGCACTACAAATCGTCGGCGCACCGAGCGACGAGGAGCGATTGCTGGCGCAGCAAATGACGGCGGAAGATTTGCGCACACGCACCGATCGTTCGCTTGAACTTCTCAGGCAAAAGGAATTGCTCACCAAGGAGTTAGACAAAACATGCCTGCGCCTCGGAACCGAAGTGCCACAGCTCTATGCCTCCTACGCAACACTCAAAACTCTCAGCCGTCTGGCTATAATCGGTGGCTCAGTGCTCTTGATCGGGATTTTCCTTCTTCGTCGCTAGTTCAACGAGAATAACCGTGATATCATTCCGTGGATCATTCACTTAGCACCGCGGAGTGGCAGTTGCATTCCAGGGGAATTTGCCGCAGGAATTCTGCCACAGAAAGGGAGCCGTCACCTACCATTTGTGCGGCGCTTCCGGCAAGAGTGTGTGAAATTTCCGGCCCATTTGCCGCACGGCCCAGAGCGGATGGCGAGAAAAACTCAAAAATTCCCCGACGACCACTGCAACCCGTTCCCTCGCAAAACACACAGCCCTTTCCCCTGCGAAAGCAATTCTCCGGCAATGCGGATAAAATTTCAGGAAGTTGTTCACTCGGATGATCCACTTCATTGCAATGCAAACAGTTGAGTCGCAGCAATCTCTGGTTCAGAATCCCGCGCAAACACATGGCTAAAACATTCGCGTCCACCCCCATCTCTCCAAGCCGTAGCATTGCTTCCCGTGCCGTCGCGGCGTGCATGGTTGACAGCACTAAATGTCCCGTTAATGCCGCTCGCAGAGCAACTTGCGCTGTTTCTTCGTCGCGGATTTCACCCACGAAAATCTTGTCCGGATCGTGGCGCAGAAATGCCCGAAGCGCAAGGGCAAATGTGCGGCCGGTAGCCAGATCCACGGGAACTTGCAGGCACCCATCCAGGTCGTACTCCACGGGATCTTCGACGCTGAGCACCTTCCATTCCGGTTGGCACAATTCGTTCAAAGAGGCATAAAGTGTTGTCGTTTTGCCACTTCCCGTCGGTCCGACGCAGAGGAATAATCCGGATGGCGCACATATGCTTTGTCGAACCGCTTCCGCAACGGCAACTGGCATGGAAAGCGCTTGCAAATTGCAAAAAAGTTTGCGGCGGTCCAAGATGCGCAAAACGATGCTCTCGCCGAATTTTGTCGGCAGCGAGGAAATGCGAAAATCGACGGATTCACCGCCAACGCTAAGTTGAAAGCGACCATCCTGCGGACGAAAATGTTCAGCGATGTCAAGACGCGCCAACACTTTCAGCCGGACAAAGATAGGAGATTTTAATTCCCGGGGAAGTTTGGCAACGCTCCTCAAGGAGCCATTCTGCCGCAGGCGGACGGAAATGCCATTGCGAAGACTTTCGAAGTGAATGTCCGATGCGCCGCGTCGTACGGCGAGAAATAGCAGTCTATCAACGAGTTGCGTAATTGCGGAATCGTAAAAATTTGCCCGTTGCCGTACCGTTTGTGAAGGATTTTTTTGCTCCTCCGGCGGGGAAAATTGCATCCATTTTTGCGCAAACACTTCTCGAGCAACGGCAATCAGCTGCACAGAAAAATTCCAAAGGCTGTAAATTTCATGGGCTACTTCTAGGGCATCTCGTTCCTGTTCAATGAAATAGCGATGCGAATCCCCCCCTTCGATCGGGATGATGCGGTGCGCCAAGCACACCGAGCGAATCGCATCGGAATCCATCTTTACACAACCTCTAAATGTGATTTTGTTTCGCGCGCGCATCTTCCGCAAGAACCAATTGCAAAGAATTTTCTTCTGCAGTCAGCCCAACTTTTTCGTCTCTTTATCTTGTGGTGCACTCAAAAACATAAAACTTATTAGAGGAGACAGATCTACGGGAATTATTCTACGTGCAGGTGCCAAGACGGCGCGCAAAACCAGAAAAGAGCATCAGAACGCTAGCCAAAGACTTCGGTTTGCACCCGACAACAATCATCAAATGGCGTAAACGAGGTGTTATCCCAGGGGAGAGCCAGCAGGCAAGTTCCTCGGATCTGCAAGTTGAATGTTTTTCCGATCGACGCATTGGCAACGCTTTCCGAGGCACCGATTTCGAGTGGATAATTATTCATTTCGTACAGGAGACCGCGCGATGTAACTGAAGCCCGCGGAAATCCGAAAAAACCACACGGAGAGCCGCTTGGTACGGAAAATATTTCCGAGCAATCTTCCCTGCACAGGAGGCGATTAGACTTCGTAAGCAGCGATAATTCCGGCACGCGGCGAAAATATTTTCTGAGAAAAAACACATTGCCAAGGGCGTGGTCCTGCCTGCCGCCCAGCGCATTGATGACAACGGTGGATTTCGCAGCATTCTCCGCCGCATGAAGTAACCCCTTTTCTAAATCCGTCGTATTCTGACAGGAAGAGCGCAACAACGGCACTCGACCGGCGCGTAAAAATTCGCGGGATTCCGCCGTAAGTGAGTCGCAATCTCCCAGGGCGACATGGGGTAAGAAATTCAACTGGTATAAGAAGTTTACAGCTCCGTCCAGTGCTACGACGCAACGTTTTTCAGCCAGTGAAGCCAAAATTTCTCGCGTGCAAAAATCTCGATCACCGTCTGCGACGATAAGGAAGTGTTCACTTGCAGTCACTAAAACTCCCAATTTTTTTCGAAAAAAAATTTCTTGCCAAAACGAAAAATCACCATAGCGAGTGAGGGACTTGGTTGGTCCCGTTCGTCTAGTCCGGTCCAGGACACCGGATTTTCATTCCGGCAACAGGGGTTCGAATCCCCTACGGGACGCCAGGAAATTTCCGGTACAATTTCTTTTCCATCAAAGGTTTGTATAGACATTGGTCACGTCGTCCAATTCTTCAAGTTTCTCCAGCAGTGCCATCGCCCGGCGCAAATCACCTTCGGCTGGCTCCAGGAGCGTCAGGGGAATGTAAGCAATTTGCGAGGATTCGCAGGGGATTTTTTCCTTTTCCAAGACCTGCCCCAGCGCGTAAAAGGCGGCTAATGGGCAGAGCACTTCGAAATTATCACTTTCTTCCGTAATATCTTCTGCGCCATTGCCAAGCACCACATCCATAAGGTGTTCTTCGCTGACCGCCGTTTTTGCTATGAAAAACTGACCTTTCCGCTGAAAATTAAACATCAGCGCGCCCGACGATGCCATGCTACCACCGTTTTTGGCAAATGTGCTGCGCACTTCCGACACGATGCGATTTTTATTGTCCGTTGTGACTTCGACGATAATCCCGATTCCTCCCGGGCCATATCCTTCATAGACAAGCTCTTCGATAATCACTCCCGGGATGTCGCCGGTTCCCTTTTTGATGGCCTTCGTCACGTTGTCCGCCGGCATATTGGCCGCCTTCGCCTTCGCTATGCACGCACGCAATCGAGGGTTGAAATCTGCGTCGCCCCCTCCTTCCCGCGCTGCAATTGTCAATTCCTTGCTGAGAATGCTAAATATTTTCCCGCGCTTCGCATCCACCGCTGCCTTGTGCCGCTTCGTCGTCGCCCACTTACTATGTCCAGACATGCCTCTCCATTCCCCGCAGCAAAATGACCGCCCGTCAAGACATAATTATTAACATTGAATCCTGCCTGGGGAATTGCTCCGGCTTCCGCAACTCCCCGCTGCGGCGCTTGAAAAAAATTTGCTACCAAAATGTGGCTTCAGAGTCTTGAGATTGAACGTTTTGCATGGGGAAAATTTGCAAAACTTCCGTTGCTAAAAGCTAGCGGAAAATGGTCATGCCGACTGGGTTATGCATCGTATATAATTTTTACGTGAAAAGATAATTTTTTGCTTGCCTGCACCCTCGCCTTTTATGATGATGTTGTTAATGGTCGATGCAGTAGATGGTGCTCCTAATCTTAGGCCGGTGTCACACGACGACGAAGTGGCATCGCCTGGGGACATGATAGAGGGAAATGTGGATCCGACGGAAACCGGGGCCAATGGACTTTTAAACACTACTGCGACAAGGAGCAATTTTTTCGCAACAATGAAAGACGCATACACGCCAAAGGGTGTCACGATTCACACCCCAAACGCTCTTGTGGAAGATCTGCCTAAAGATGTGCGCAGAGCAAATTGTTTAATGGAAATACTGTGTCTCTTTCTTTCTTTAACAGTCGTTGGTCTGATTATATCCGTACCTGTATTGTATAGGCAAAGCAAGGAAGAGAAGGATGCGTTCGAAGATATTAATTGCAGTGAACGTACAGTACCCATTGGTCACCCGCCAGTTGCGGGGAGGCCAAATTCTCAGACAGGGATGTTCGTTACAGACGCCACTCAGTCTGGGTGTCTCGGAGTTGGCTTTCGGGCAGATAGAGACGAGATGCCACTGTATTTTCCGCCAAATGCCACGATTTCTTTTGCTATGAGGCGTTTTCCACCCAATGGTAGGATGACTGACGAATGGCTGCAGGAAAATGATGTTAGAATAATTGTCCATACTAACGATGGACGTGACTACCCATGGAGTTTACGCCTAGGAAGTATCGCCGCAGATGGTACCATAATTTTCAAACCAGACACTAAGTATCCCGAAGAATTTGGTGAAGCTAAGGCGGCTCTCATGAGCCAAGATGATTTTGACAGTCAAGACATTGCGCACAGATTCGCAAGTTCGCCAAGGGGAACTGGGACGGCGCTGACAGAAAAACTCAAAAACGATAATTTTGATCTGCGACTCCCGCCAGAGGCGGCTACGGCCACATTTGCAACTGAGGACTTGACGCAGCGAGCCGAAGCTCATGGAAAAGCTCTTTCTCATGATCCCGCATTCCTTGCGCAGGTGCAGCGGGCCAGGGAAGCATGCCGTGGCATAACGACGGAAATTTTTGCCAACCAAGCAGAGGGAACTCCGCAGGCAGACGCAGTACTAGCAGCCATGGGAGAGGACCCGGGCAATCCAACAAATCCCTTCCTTCAAGCGCTGGCAGCGGCTGACCCTCAAATGACATTTGAATATGTGCCGCTTGCGCGAGAAGGACAGGAGGAAGTAACGGTCAAATTTATACAGCCTAGCGAAGGTGGTTTGAAGGAAAGGCTCCAAGAAGTTGCCGGATTCTATTATGCGCAATTTCTGGAAGAATGTAACGGTAATCGTGATCAAGCTGCACAATTGACGGTTGCACGCTTGCAGACCATAATAGGCACTCCGGCTCCGGACCTATTTGCCCGTGATAGGCACGTAACCAGCGTGACAAATGGCGGCAATGTCTTACAGCGACAAGTGGTCATCCAAGTGCGCCAGGGTCAAAGTGATGTTGTGCATAAACAAATGGTGCTTTCTCAAAATCCAGATACGTTGCGGACTGCAGTCTTAAGGCATGATATTGTATTGAACCAGAACGGTGACCCGCCAATCACAGGCGCGTCTGCAAGTCTTAGCCACACCGGAAACGGCATCCTGAAAAATCCGGACGGCACCCCACTAGTACTCACTCCATCATCGCCGAATTCGAGCACCCTCCAATCGCCGCCGTTTAATAAAGACGCTTTCGCAAACCTAGGCTATGCCATTCAGCAAGAATCATATGCCTCAACTGGGCGAGTGTTTACGGATGAACTGGATATATCCGAGGCTTATCAGGTGAAAATCGTTAGGAGTGGTGATGGAAGAACGAAACTCGTGTTTACGCCCAAACCCCAGGATCCACCTCCGGATCCACCCTTGGAAACATATTCTGTGGAAGTGGAATTACGTAACGGATTGTTCACATTAAACGAACCTCCGCCGCCGTGTGTCAAAGGTTCCTGCGGCCGCGTTAATGCAGGATTAGCACTCACTCCCGAGCAGCTCCAGGCGCAAAGAGAGCGCTGGACCGAGGAAGAGCAAGCGCGACTGGAAGGTCTTGCAGAGAGGTATAGGCACCTCACCCCGGCAGCTGGTTGTGGTTCTGGATTCTGTGAATCTTCCGGTACAGATGAGGCAAGAAGGCGTCTGATAGAGCTTGCAGAAGCACCCGAAAGGACAGGGTTGCTTGCGCAAATGGCTGCCGCTAGAGATGTCAATGCATTGAAACAGGCCATTGCGGCTTCACCGTTTGCCATGCGAAAAATGGAATCGGCATTCACTATTAACATTGGCGAAGGAGATCCGGTCACCATTGCCGCAGATCTTTCCCCAGAGGAAAAACTGGATCAACTGGCGGCGGCAATTGCAGATGCCGACGGTAACCCGATGGTAGTGTTGCAAAATTTCTTTGCTTCCGCCTACTCCCCAGAAATACTTACCGGAGAGCCAGAAGCTAGGTCCCTTTTTGATAGAATGTCCGAATCTCTAGCCTGTAACCCGCAGACCAAGGCGCATGCAACGCTATTGATTAGGGAGGACGGGAGTATAGACGTCTTCGCGCAAAGCCATACTGGCTTAGCCAATTTAGGTGCCGATGCGCAGGAAAAGGTATTTTGCGACGAAGCTGCACATTTCACAATCGCAGCAGGAGGAGAGACGGCATGTCCCGCCGCAATGAACGCGTGGAGATGCCAGTTCCGTGAAATGGCAGAGCACTCCGGACCAATACCAGAAGAGGAAGGCTCAGAAAACGCCGATGCTCTACTTGAGCAGGTCGATGAATAGACATTTTTCAAAATTCCCGAAAACAACCTAAAAACAGTCCGAAAAGTGGCTTGAAAGGTTGAGTTTTAGGAGTTCTGAAAAAAGTCAAATAAATTTGTTGCAAAATTTTCGAAATTTATTCCTTCAAGCTACTTCCAAGTCGATCCTCTGGGGATCTGCAACGAGCCCATTGGTAAACGGAATTTTTGATGGCAGCCGCTAGAGATTCGGACGAATCTTGTTAATTTTGTAGCACTCAATGGCGTCGCCAATTTTATAAACATCACAACTGGAAAGAGAAATGCCACATTCGAAGCCGGCACGGACATCCTGCACATCCTCCTTTGCCCTGCGGAGCGAGGAAATTTTCCCCGTGGCAATCGTCTGGCCATCTCGGTGCAAACGGGCCAATGCATCGCGCAGGATCTTCCCTTCCGTGACCATGCAACCGGCGATAATCCCCTTGGAAAGCGTGAAAATTTGCCGTACCTGCGCCAGGCCCAATTTTTCCTCCTGCAATTCCGGCTCCAACAAGTCGGCCATCGCGTCGCGCACCTGTTCGATGAGCATGTAGATGACATCGTGTTGTAACATGCAGATACTGTGTCGTTTAAGTAGAGCTTGCACACCATTTTCCGCTTTGGTATGGAATGCAACAATTGTCGCATCGGTGGTAGACGCAAAATCCACATCATCCTTGGAGACGAGGCCAACTTCTTTTCTAAGTATCTCCAGGCCAATTTTATCCTGCGGCAATGCATTCAGGCATGCGGCTAGGGCCTCCACACTCCCCTGCACATCTCCGCGTAAAATCACCCGCAGCGACTTTTTCTGCTTCGCGTTGATAGCGGCAAAAAGGGCATCCAAATTTTCCTGTGAGGAACTGCGGCGTCGGCCACGTTCGCGTGGGGCAGTAATTTCGCCAACACCTTCCTCTTCAATGGCATATTCCTCCGCTTTGGCTCGGGCAACTTTTTCGTTTGGCGCCCAAGAAAAAGTCGCTCCCGCTTCCAAAGGACCACTCCAGCCAACGATTTTGACGGGCATGGACGGTGGTGCCTCTTTGACATTTTTTCCACAGTCATTCACTAGTGCGCGCACTTTGCAGTATTCGCTGCCGCAAACTAGTACATCACCGACCTTTAGCGTTCCCTCCTGAATGATCGCCGACGCCGTTGGACCGCGACCAACTTCCACCTGAGATTCTAGCACAATCCCTTGCACTGGAGCACGATAATCCGCTTGCAGTGCCAACATTTCCGCCTGTACCAAGATGAGCTCCAGCAGCCCGTTAATTCCTTCGCCGTTCAGCGCGGAAATGCCGCAGCAAAGTGTTTCGCCGCCCCACTCTTCCGGCATGATTCCACGCTGCTGCATCTGCTGCTTAACTCGCTCCACATTAGCACCTTTGGAATCAATCTTATTGATTGCCACCACCACTGGCACCCCTGCTTTTTGCGCGAACTTCAGCGCCTCATCGGTTTGCGGCATAAAGCCATCGTCCGCGGCCACAACGAGCACGGCGACATCGGTGAGATTCGCACCTCGCTCCCGCATGCACGAAAATGCTGCGTGTCCTGGAGTATCAATGAAAGTAACTTTTTTGCCATCTCGCTCAACGGCATAGGCTCCAATGTGTTGCGTAATTCCGCCCGCTTCTCCGGCAACAACATTTGTGCGACGAACCGTATCCAGTAGAGTCGTCTTTCCATGATCCACGTGGCCGAGAACGCAGACGATTGGTGCGCGATCTTCCAAAATCGCGTCCGGTGCCACCGCTTTCTTTTTTTGCGGACGAATTTGCGGTAATGGGGCAACTACTTCCTGCTGAGCAACTAGTACAATTTGAAATTTGTCTGCAATCTTCTGAGCCAGCTGCCGATCGAGAAGATAATTCATGGACGCGAAGATGCCGATTTGCATGAGTTCCGAAATAAGCTGAAACGGCTTCAATCCAATGCTGGGAGCGAATTCGCGAACGCTGATGGGAAACTTTAAACACAGCTCCCCCCCCTGGATTTCGGGAATGCTGCCCTGTGGTGCGCGCGAGGTGCTAGTTCCTGGAATGTTTGGCGCCGCTCGCGTCCGAAATACGACGGGGGCAGGCACTTTTGGATCCGTCCGCGCAACGCGTGCCGGTGCGCGAAAATCTCCCTGGCGCAATTCCTGCGTTCCCTGACTTTGATTTGGGAGCCGTCCCATTCCGCGAGAAACACCATGATTATCTCGTTGTGCTCCTTGCTGTTGCGCAGTGTTTTTCCCCGATCTACCGCCATGGCCCGCGAATCCATCTCCGCCGAAATTTCCCCCGCGACGGTCCTGTCCTCCACTTCTGTTGCCGCTAAAACTCCCGACCGGATTGCGACGGTCCCTGTCGAACCCACGGCCATTGACACGATTATTCTGTGCGCGAATGGCCGACTGCAATCGCTCTAAGGGGATCATGCGCGGTCGCTCCTGCGTTGAAACCTCCTCCACGCGAGGCTTCAGCAGTTGCGGCATCGGTTTTCTTTCGCGTTGCGGAAACTGTTGCCGTTGCTCATTTCGCTCGGAGATAAAAGTCGTTGACCCACCGGCTGAAGTGGCGCTACGTGTACGTTCCCAGCCATCGCGCACATTCTCTGTCACAACATCATCGCGCGACCCTGTGGTCACATCCGGAGTCGTCTCCGCAGGAAGCTCTGAAGCTCTGCCGACCATCGGACGGTCATTTTCCACACTTTCGACGGGTGCCACATTCCCAAATATTTGTGGCGTTTCATTAAAAATTTCCCGATGCACAGGATCTGGCATTTCTTCTTCAAGTTCCTGCGATTCTTCACTCCGTACCGGTTCCCCGGCCTCTCCGCCTGCATTTTCTTCCCCCGAAACGCCGAATTCTCGCAGCAGATCTTCAACATAAATATCTGCCACAGAACTAGATGCGCTAACGACATCAAACCCACGCGAACGAAGCAACTCAATGAGCTGCTTGTTTGGGATGCCCAGCCTCTTTGAAAGCAAGTAAAGTCTCGTGCTCATTTTGGTAATTGCGTGCTGCTATTGGTCTACCGGAGAGGCATTTCCAATTCCTTGTTCCCTGCGATGGTGCTTGTACGCGTCGGTAACGGCAACGGCGTCCTTGACCTCCAAACCCGCATCTACGAGGTCCCCCACGGTCACACCTTCCAGAGCCTCTGCCGTTGTAATGCCAATGCTGATAAGTCTTGCCGCACACTCCGCAGCGAGCCCAATACTTGCGTGCAAAACTTCGATCGCCTTTTGCACATCTGAGTCGAATTTCATCTGCCCCGAGGTGGCTGTTGCAATGTCCAGGCGCCAATTGAGCAGTTTCGAGGTGAGCCGCGCATTTTTCCCTCCGCGGCCGATGACAAGGGCTAAATCACTTTCCGGGACTTCGAAATGAATGCGTTGATTTGCCGTATCGATTTCTATATTTTGCGGAATGACTGGCCGCAGAGCTTCGCGAAAAAATTTCTGCAAATCGTCGTCGTAGTTGATGATATCGATTTTTTCACCGCACAATTCTTTCACAACAGCCTTGATGCGGGCGCCATGGATGCCAACACATGCTCCAACGGGGTCCACACGTGAGTCTCTGCTACGGACGGCAATCTTTGTGCGGTAGCCGGCATCACGTACGAGCCGAACAATTTCCACCGTTCCATCTCCCAACTCTACCGTTTCCATATGCATGAGCGCAGCCACGAAGCGAGGTGATGTGCGCGAAAGAGTTAGCAGTGGTCCAGCGCCGTTGCCGTTGAGCCCCACCAGAAGCGCGCGCACACTATTCCCAATGCGAAGATCTTCTCCCGGAATGATATCTCTCTGTGCAAGAGTTCCCTCGTCGCCATTCACACTTACGATAAAATCCGTAAACGAGCCCTTGTCAGAAAAGCGTAACTCCTTAACTTCCCGACGAATAATAGTTCCCGTGACAATTGTACCAATGAGCCGTTCGTACTGCGTCGTGATGCGCGTCCGTTCGTGATTCCGCACGCTTTGATTGATGGCAGAACGCGCTGCCTGTGCGGCGATGCGACCCAGAACTGCCGGTTGGATTTCCTGGCGAAAAATGTCGCCCAATTTCAACGTCGGATCCTCCATCCACGCTTTTTGTACGTGAATTTCCCGGTTTGGATCGCCGACGGAATCCACCACACGGAGACGTGTAAAAGCCCGCAGTGCACCAGTTTTGGGGTTTATAGATACTTCCAGGTCTTGCTCCGCGTTGATACTGCGCTGCGCCGCCAAAACAATTGCATCGGAAATCGTGCGCACCATCTCCGCCCGAGAAATGCCTTTCTCCTTCTCCATGTAGTCCAAAATGGCTAAAATCTGCTGACTCATAAGCTCCGCTCGTTCTCACCTAATTCGCAAAAAAACATTGTCAAGCAAAGACGTGCTTTTTTCGAAAAAAGCCGAAAGAGGACCGAGGATCTCTCCTTTTTTCACGGAAAGTACTGCGCGACATGTCCCTCCGAACCAGATGATCGGAATGACCGGACTCAAATTGGCAACTTTTCGCACTTTGTTTTATTTCCGTTTTCAACGTGTGCCGTTTCGCCTCCTCGCCCTATGGGACGTGGAATCTGTTTTTCCGTCGCATCGACTGCGACGCATTGCAACTCATGCGATGAGTCTAACACAAAAGATACAGCAAAAATATCTTTTCGCATTGCACTTTTCACGAAATTCAGCATTTGTATGGCAAATGACCAGAGAAATGTTTGGAAATATCCCAAAAGCAAAATTACTTTTTGGACGGGATGGGGTTAGCAAAGATGTGCTGATAGGAGAATATGTCACGGATCATGGAACGGTTACCGTTGTGCAACTGAAGCTATTGACATTTTCTCAACGCGTTCAATTCGTTCATATTGTGAAAGACTGCCATCGTCTGCGGGCTCTTTTAATTTGCATTTTTTCATTTTCATTTTTATTCGGCTGGAATATTCACCTTGTCGACAGGGATTTTAGACCAGAAGTCACTCCCCATCCCGGCTACTTGGTAGATGATCCTTGCGCCGATCAGCCGCCGCCGGGGAACACGGGTGATCGGCCGCCAGACATTCCTCCGCCTGCCCAACCGCAAGTTATTGTCCCCATCATTCCACACATTGACCAGCAGACCAGACTCAGTCAAATTACCCGTGCCTCCTCCCCATTAGAGATTTACCGTGCTGTTATGGACGATATGCGTGAATTGTATGACCAAATTTATCGGGAACATAGTCCCGCGATGGATGCATTGACTTTGGATGATTTTCAAAAATTGGGTGATCCTACCAACGCAGGAGCGAATGCTTTGCAATATTCGATGTTCCCAGACGAAGAATTGCACCCCATCTCCGCTCTATCGTTAGGCGTGTCTCAATTGGAACTAATACTTGGGGAATGGCCCATGGGCCCAAATGGGCCGTTGCCACTAGGAATTCGAATGCATACACCGAGTAATGACCCAGGAAAATCTGCCACGTTTATCCTGCATTGCAATGGTGAGGATTATGGCGATCAGTTTTTTCTCACCCAAGCACGCAGGTCCGGTTTTAATTTCGTGAATACAAGTGGTGGAAAATGCACGCTCTCATGGGATGCAGACAGGACGACTAGTAGCATTATGCAGCATTTTGGCATAGAACACTTTGATAATCTGGAACACTATTCTCTTCCAATGCTATTTACACCGTCGAAAACCGACAAAGGCAAACTCGATTTACGCGAAATCATAGCAGCGGCGGAAGGTGACGGTTCGATTCCCGATAAATTGGCAGATGCTTGCACAAGAGCTAGAAAATCTGCTTCCGATTACAGGAAATTCATGCAACGCAGCCACGAATCACTCGTAACAAGTGAAGATACTAGTGTTTATGCTATGCACGGCATTGAAGACACACCAAATTACGTAGATGGTTTTTGCGCAGGAAGAACTTTGCCAAATGATTTCCCTGAGCCGCGCGGTCAAAATCAACTTGACATGAACCGAATCACGGAGACTGTGTATATATCTGTTTCGCCGACAGAATGGGCTACAAGACGAGGGCACATTGATGTTGGAGTCCCAAAATTTTTCGACGCCATTCACGCCGCAGGCATACGCGTTATTGTCGATGTGCGAGATACTGTAAAAGCAGAACCATACTTCGATGACACTTCGCCATATTGCCCCACAAGTCGCATCGAAACGCTTTCTTCCGTCGACATAGACGGATTTCAAAAAGTTACTTTAATACGAGATAAACTACACGGAAATATAATAGTCCATTTTGCATACAGGGCTATCGCGGACAATACGGCATTAAAGAACCCGAAAGATTGGGCAAAGCTTATGCAATTTATATCCGCTGTTTGTGCACTGGCCAGTGGTTTAGAGCACGGCGAACCTATTCCAAATTTGCGAACAGTGCAAATGGGTGAAATGAGATTTGACGAATCTTTCTATACCACAAAAGTGCTGATACATTGCAACGGTGGATTGGGGCGGGCGCCAACAGTCGCGATGGCATTAACCATGTGGAAATTGACGAAAGCAGCACAGTCAGCGCGAGTTGCTACGGTCTGTGATGCAGGCAATTTCAAGCAAAGTGAAGTTGACGGTTCTCTAAATGTAATTGGTGTTTTATACCGAATGTACTGTGTTGGAATCCACGCACGCAGCACATTCGGACAGGATCCGCGGCAATTTGCAGCACTGCGCCAGCTTGCCAGTGACATACCTACGCCAAAAGTCCAAGATTTGTTGCAGCAGTCATGCATATCACCGGAATTCCGCTAACTGTTAAAATTTTTTCTTGACAGATTTTTAATTCATGGCAGGATTGGCGCGAAATGCCTGACTATTTTTTAGATGATGTTCGCCTAAAAGAGGTATTAGAATAAAAATTTTATTTAAGAATTCCCCCGTGGCAAGAGCATATTCTAACGATTTACGGGAAAAAGCGATGGCGTGTCTCAGGTGCGGAGAAACGCAAGTGTCTGTGGCGCAAAGATTTAAAGCGGATCGCAGGACCGTCCAGCGCTGGGTCATATTGGTGGCAACGACTGGCAGTGTGGCCCCGCGTACCAACAAGATACGCAAGCCGAAGAAGCTTAATCCTGAAGCTCAACTGTTGCTAGGTGCAACCGAGAACATTGTGCGCTGTCTCCAACGCAATGCCCGCACTTATTTTGCTGCAGTCGCTGGGACGACACTGCGGCGAAAGACGGTCAAAAACGGGCTAATCATGCTGTCCCCGAGCCTTTTGCACGCGTCAGCCGCTGTTTGCCATCCAAATATTTCCATGAGATAAGCTAACAAATGCATCAGCCCGCCGAGCACGGCGAAAGCAAAAGTTGCGGCAAGGGCAACGAGTTTAACGCCCGCACTGCCAACAAGTATAGAAAATTGCAGAGAAGTAACTTCCTTCCGTACAACAGCGCTGGCTGGGGTGATAAAAGCAAATGTAACATTACTTTGATCGATGTTAGGTATGGCCGCAGCGGCAAAAAGGTCATCGCCACTGGATACGGTCCTTTCGTCGGGGGGATTGCGATCACTATCCGCATTGGCAGGCTGTGAATCTGGCATGGCACATCGATCTGCATCGGGCGGAGAATCTGCAAATTGTATTGGCGTAATGCTTTCCAGGACAAACGCAAAAATATAGGCAAAAAATGTGGCTGCCCTCGCGGCGGCGGCGGAAATCCATTCAATGCCATCGGCAAGTCTGTCGTAATCCGCACTTTTTAATTTTTCAGCGACCCAATGGAGAGCGAATGCAAAAGCGGCAGAAAGTCCGCCGGCGGTTATGTTCAATAAAAATGTTACGACAAGTGAAACCAACTTAACGGACGCACAGGCAACACATAATGAAAGATGTATACCGGTGAGATCGGCACCTAGCATTTCAGAAACAGACATCCTCATAGCGTCATGGATGGCATCTTTTTTGTTCCCAATGGCACTTTCACTTTTTTCGAAAAAAGTTCTTTGGGCTATGTAGTCAAATGCTCCCGCAATGAAGCAGGCCATGCTTCCCAAGAAATTAGCGATCGTCGAACAAATTTCTGCGGCCGTTTCGTGCTTGCCGGCGCTGAGTCGATCTGCTAGCAAATGAAAAACAAATGACAATGCGGCAGAAATGCCTCCAACTGTAACATTTAGCAAAAAAGTGATAGCGAGCAAAATGATTTTCACAGCGGAACATACGACGGCGCGAACAAGGTCTCTGCCGGAAATGGAACCGCTTTTCAAATCCGCACCTACCTGCGGAAATGTTTTATCCCACGAACCGACTGTACCTCCACCCAAAGCATCTGCCATAAATGAAATTCCCCTTGGGCCATTTTGGATGGAGTCGCGGATGACGCAAGAAAAATCTTTTTCTCCGGAGAATTCGAAGGCGAAAATTGCCAAACCGCAGCACTTTGAAGTTGCAATGTTTAGATTTTTAGCGGAAATCTTTCCATGAACATTCGCCTGCCAGCGGTGCCTGAAATGGTCGGAATATCGCTTGTGGAGTATTTGCAAAATGTTTGGCCTGAATATGATGGAGATAATGAAATTGTCGGCGACATGGCGGTCTATGTTTCCATCGCAGAGCAGAGGGCGTACATATTTTCAAAGTTTTCCATGTGTGCAATTTATAACGTTTCTACCGGTGCCAATCCACCGTGCAACACGCAGAATTCCAATGGGACGCCACTCGGTTGGCACGAAATTTCGGAAAAATACGGCGACGGCGCCCCGGAAGGGACTGTTTTCATTGCACGACAATCGACTGGGAGTCATTTCACCGCATATGATGACTGGCAGACAAAAGGTTACGTAACTACGCGCATACTTCGCCTGCGCGGCTTGGAGATGGGAAAAAATGCTGGCTTGGACGAAAATGGCCACTGCTGCGATACCTACGATCGGTACATCTATTTCCACGGCAGTTGCTTTCCGGAAAAACTCGGATCTCCACACAGCATGGGCTGCATCAACATGTCCAGCGCGGACATCGTCAAGCTCTATGAACTTCTCCCGGAGCAAACCAGGGTGTATATCGGACCATAGCCGTAAAATTTCGCAATGTGTCTATTGACGCGATTTAGAAAAAGAATTTTTTGTTGCAAAAAGTGATGTTGTCACACAGAAAAACGAAAAGGTTTTTCACATGAGAACGCTAATGATTGAGGCGAAATCAGTTGATTTTTTGGCGCGTTATTCGCCAAGCGATACGACGACGGATCTCGCTGTCATCATTGACACAATGCCAACACTGGTACGCATCGATATCATCGTATTTTCCAGAGAGATTTGTTTTTGTCGCGCCGCACTATTTTATCTTTTTTATGTCGCATTTCGCGGATACGAAGTGTTTACATTCATCCTGCCACAGGCCGGTCCAGATGATGCCGCAGTTGAAAGGAGGAAAATTGCCCGACCAGGAGAAAGACAGTTTGTTGTCGCCGAGGAATATGCACCATATGTACTTGATGGGGAGCTGACAGCGCGTCTCAGAAAGGTGCGTGAGGCCACCGTGGGTGCTGTGACTCCAGACACTTTCATGCAAGCCGTGCGAAGTGCTTTCCGCGACGAGATTGACACAACAATTCTGCGTGCTTTTAAAAGATTTCCCGCCTACGATAAAATACCAAGCACTCCCCTTGCCCTGACGCTGCATCTAATTCATCAAACTGCACTCGGCAAGATTTATTCCCTCGACGAATCCAAAAGACTTTCGCCAATAGGCGGGAGAGCAAATCCCTATCTTCTGACACCTTTCCTCTCTGAGGATGCACCGCCAAAAGTTATCAAGTCCTATACCGGAAGATCGAAAAGCAGCATAGAAAGACATGTAGAA
>JAITFC010000059.1 GCA_031281635.1 Puniceicoccales bacterium
TGTCTTGTCTTAGCAGCACCATTTTCCGTCGTAACGATGTTTCGCGGAAATTGCTGGAAGAATGCTTGACCAGCTGTAGTTATCCTTGGTTGTGTCTTTACTGTTTGGAAAAGCGTCTCTGCGCTTACTGCTGTAGGTCCGGCGACCGAGATCTGCATATTTGGCCGCTTTAAAAGAGGCTGGATCGGAAGGCCATCAGCATATAGAGCGTTTCCTCTTGCTTCTACCATCAGTTTATGACTATACACCAAATCCGCAAAAAAAGAAACAAAAAAATTTAGCTAAGTGCTAAGATTCTATGCTGCAACGGTTAACCAGACGAAAAAAATTATTACCCTGGGCATTTTTCCAAATTCCAATGCAATAGTTGGCGGAAATTTTTGTCCATTCGGAGGGTCGCGGGGGTGGTGCGGAGCCCCAGGCGAGCTGTCGGAAACAATCCAGGGTAAGGAACTGGGGCGTCGACCGGCGGAGGAAGCTTTATGGTTGGTGTTCCCTTACTTCGGCGCAGATTCGCGCGGTGATGCGGGATAGCAGCTCGTCGGGTACGTCGTTGCCGTAGATTTTGCGCACCGTCGCGGCAATATCCTGAAGGGATATTCCATCTTCGCACACCGCCATGATCCGATCTTCGATGTGCGAAATGTCGGACTGGTACCTGGCAATGATTTTTGGCTCAAATGTCCCGTTCCTGTCCCGCGGGACATCCAACTCGATGGGACCGTTGCAGCTCCGCACGATTTTTTTCATCGTACCGTTGCGATAATTCGTTCGCCCACCGGTCTGCTGCGCATTTTTATCGTAGCCGAGATGGCACCTAAGTTCCTCGGAATACATGATTTCGATTATGATTTTCTTTTTTTTGCGGCATGCCACATCGCACTTCGTCGTGTTCCCGCAATCTCCATGTGAATGTTGGCATTCCACTTGCTCACCCGTCCGAACTTTTTTACCCCGGTGTTGGGCCATTTTTGCGTCTATTTTTTTCATCTGCGCGACGATTTGTATGAAGATTTTTTGCTTACACAACTTTTTTTTGCTCCTGCAAAAGTTCTTCTGGCGCCAGCGCTGACTATCACACAAAATTCACCCCAGGGCACCGCATTCGTCTGGGCGCAAGTGTGAGAGTGTCATATTAGCCACATAAACTGCTCATTCCCTCTACTGCTTAGGAAGTCAGATTTTAAGAAGGCTGGACGGTGGAGCCACATTGAACCGCTGCGCAAGGTGAGAAATTTTCACGTAGAATAAAAAAGATTGCCAAAACAAGAAAACAGGCGTAGATATCAAGCCAATGGCAATCGGTGATCGTCGCGGGACGCACTTCGAAAATGCGGCGCGAAAAATTTCTCGCACTGAAAATCCCGCAATGCCAATAAGCACTTTTATGGTTAGGCAAACCGTTACTAGGGTTGCAACTTCCGGGAGATCGATCGATTTTTTACGTCTTCTGTTTGGGTTATATCGAGATAGGCATAATTCTTTTTGCGCATTCTTTATGGTTCCATTTTCCATCCTTTTCCGCATGAGGACTGCCGTAGATGACATTCAACGGGCAAATTTCGAAACTTTTCTGCGCGGCACTCGAAATGCTTTGGCACCCGACGATGGTACTGTCCTGGAGGTGGCACCCAATCCCCCCCAGCCAGACCTGGAGGTAATTTTGGCACAGTCATTTTCATTGCCACCCAATCAGCGGCTCCCACTTGTGGTTTCTCCGCCGGATGAGGTCGATTTTGCAGTTCACAGGCCGGGACAGTTGCAAAATTCCGGGACATTGTCCTACGAAACCTTAGAATTACCCAAAGCAACTCTAGAATTGGCTCCGCAATCTGTGGTAAGCGTGGAATCGCACGGGGGGGGGTGCGTGGATGTGGACACGGCAAATCTGTACATGGTTCTGGCGGGCACCGGTCCAATGCCGCTAAGGGATTTGCGAAAATTTCTCTCCAGGGCAGGTGTCGAGGAAGTGGAATGCGGAACAGCCGAGAGTAACAGCTGTTTATACGTTGCGCTTGCCAGACAAATATTTCCGGATAGGTGCCCCGGAGGAGCTGACGCAAGCTATGTGTGGCCACACATGGAAGTGCGCTGCATGGTTGGCCAATATTCGCTGAATCTCGTTGACAATGTTTTGAACGAATTACTCGCAATCATTCATGACGATGAGGCCCTGCGTGAAGAAATCGCAGTTTTGCAACGAACTTTTGATCCACTTAGAGCAAGTATGGAACGCATGAGCAGATTGCCCGTTGACATGCGCAATCGCGCGATGTTGGAGGACTTGCAGGCCAAAGTGCAATGCGGGTCTCTTTCTGTAGACGAGGTTGAGCGGGCGATTGCGGAACGGTTAAGTTCAATCTGTGTAAAAATCAGGCAAACTATTCCCGGGGAAACACTCATGAAACGAGCACAGTATATCCTGGCCAATGATGCCCAAATTTCGTCCAGCCATTATAATGTTTTTGAAGATATCGCGGCGTTGCGCATGCTTGTTGCCGCACACGAAAATCCACTGGATCCCAGTGCGCTTGCAGAGCTGCAAGAGACATTTGCGGCGGATTTTCCCGACCTTGACAGAATGGAGATTCTTTACAATGCCATAGCTGCGGAGCGAAGTCTTCTTTGCGCGCAATTCGTTGCGTTGCTAGTATCTCTTGGCGTTACTTTAAAAAAATGTAAGGATCGCGTTAAAATTAGCCGACAAAGTGACTCATTGGCTCCACTTTGCACCCAGAGAGAATATGTCGCGTTGGAAGGGGCGCAGGATGATCCGTTCTTTTGGAGAGACATATGCGCAGAACTTAGCAGTCTTTACTCTTCTCCGGATCAAAAATCTAAGTTTCCGTTTGACGGAGCCGAACAGGCGCCAATGCTATGTTTACTACTGCATCATGTTGCGCAAGTAGTACTTTTTGTTGGATATAATGGCGAAATCATCTTTCCGCAATTATTGGCATGTGCTTGGAAAAAACCGATTGCAGTGGTCACTGCGCATCGATGGGCAACGCTAAAGGTTTTGCAACCTGATGGTATAGCGACGAGCTATGCGCTTTCCGGAGAGAAAGATGACCCAGCAATTAGCGCGTTGCGCGAGATCGCTGAAAACGGCGCAGTGCTTGCGAATTTTGTAGATGGAGTGCAGCAAAGCGGCATCCATTGGCGCGCGATTTTACCCGTGGGTAGGCGGCGACAACAGCTTCCGCAGCCACTGGAAGATGTACTGCGGGATAGAAGGCAAATTTGGTGCCCAGCCGACGTGCATGCACAGCAACTTGTAGTGGATGAACAGGTGTTTTCAGCGTCTCCTCTTCCTCATGCAACAAATTTGGCTACTCCTCTGAGAGCAGCACCTGTCTTCTCCCAAACAATTCGTAGCCTGGAAGACCTGCACGGGATGGGATTTACCTCCTCTCTTTGCCCGAGGAATAATCCATTAATAGTACAGGCAGGATTGAATGCGGAAGTCATAGGCAATTTCATCAATTATGTCGCACTTTGCATAGATCATTTATGCAATGCAGCTACGATTACTAGACATTCTGAAATTATAGCGAAATTTGCACAATTAGCAGTCTACATGCAAGACGTTATTCCACAGTTTGCGACAATGCATTTTGAGGACATAGATTTCGCAGCACTCCAAGCGGAGCGCGCACGTCTACATGCTAACGTAGAAGAGGTTCTGGCAGTTCTAGGACAGCAACAACAAGGCGCGAACACGGACTCAAGATTGCTAGATGCGCAGAATGCGTTGGCCGAATTTGAGAAAGATATAGCTTTTCGGGTGATGCAGAGAGAAAGATTTCGCAGTTACTTTGTCGCATTGACAGTTTTGGCAACGGCCGCAATGAAGGACCTTTCCAGCGATTGGTTCGAATTTACTGCTCCAGAAATTGATGTTGATCTGCTGTGTATCATTGGAGATGGACTTCTGACCTTGCCATTTCCTTACGAATTAAAAGCAGAGCATTCTCCTTTCATCGCACGATTGGCAAATTTGGTTGCCCTCCTCAGTAGCGGATCGTTCGATATGCCAATCTGCGATATGAATTTCCAAATTATGGCATTTTCTCTGAAAAAAGATGTTATTGTTGTACGCGGTGGTTCCCAAAAACCCACCACAATTTTCAAGAGTAACGGTATGCGCGAAGATGTGCCAAATGATCTCTACAGAGCGGACATTTTGACTCAAGCGGTGAACGAAGGCAATCCAGCATTCATGGTCATTGAAGATAATCAACGGCAGCTAAGCCGTCTATACAGTGTCTCACGCGAATGTCACGCGGTATAATAGCCATATGAGATACAAGGCAGCAATGTATGGTGCGCGAAAACATAGCCAAAAATTTGCCA
>JAITFC010000048.1 GCA_031281635.1 Puniceicoccales bacterium
GATGCCGTTCAGAGTGAACTACTTGCTGCCAGTGAGGTCGCCGTGGCCAACGCCTACGCCAATTATCGCAGGCGGCGTGACGAAGAACGGAAGAGTATGGGCAATCATCTTCCGGCACAACAAGCTATGACATTTGTTCGCGGCCACGACGGTTCCGTACACTGCTGGGGAGAGGAAAAATGGCGTGGGCGGATCGCTCTCGCGGCTAATGGACTTTTCATGCCCGAGTCCATAGAAGAGTTGATGAGAAAATTGCAAGTTGCTGTCGGAGACGAACTAACAGCCGACGAATTGCGAAAAAAAGTGCTCTCCAATGCCCTGCGTTCTGCAAAAGTTGACCCCGCATTTGCCCGCCTTGCCGCCCGTCTCGGATTGCAATTCCTCTATGAAGAAGTGCTTGGCTCATCGATTGATGTCCTGTCCGCCGACGACCTTCGCACGGCACAGCGGCAATATTTTCCGCACTATATTGCGCACGCCGTGTCACTTGGACAATTGGACGCACGTTTGCAGAAATTTAATTTGACTACACTTTCCGAAGAGTTGTGTCTGGAACGGGATTATCCACTGGATTGGTCCGCATATTCCCTTCTCTATGAGGAATTTTTGCTTCGCGACGAAACGCACGCGCTGGAAACTCCGCAAATATTTTGGATGCGCGTGGCCATGGGTGTTTTTATCGAAGACTCCGGACGCGACGATCGTCGAGTTTTAGATCTGTATAAGTCTTTGAGTCTGAGAGAATTTTGCCCAGCATCCACAACACTACTCTATGCTGGCACGAAGCATCCGCATCTTCTCCCAGGCTATGTATATGCGCTGCAAGATAATATGGAAGATATTATGTCGCGCGGCATTGCGGAAAACGCCTTTGCATCAAAATGGGGGGCGGGACTGGGCGGTTCCTGGAGCAGCATTCGCGGCAAGGGCGCCAAAATCGGCGGCTCGCGGGGAATTTCCGAGGGCGTGCGACCATTTTTGGAACTGCATCGCCATCAATTGACCATTGCAAATCAGGGTCCAAATCGCAGGAAGGGAGCGGGTTGCGCGTATTTGGACCTCTGGCACTGGGATGTGGAGATGTTCATCGAGCTACACAGAAAACCCAGAGAAGAACGGGGTGGCGATCGCGGATCGAAATTGCGCATATGTCTTTGGGTCCCAGATCTTTTCATGGAACGGCTTGGAGAGAAAGATGCCCAGTGGACGCTCTTCCAACCCAACGACGTGCCCGACCTCCTGCAACTGCACGGTGACGATTTCAGGTGGCGCTATTTGCACTATGAAACTCTGGCAGAGGAAGAACGGATTTCTTCCAAACGCGTTCCCGTGCGGCAATTGTGGCAAAAAATTCTCGCCTTCGCCTTCGAAACCGGTTTCCCTGCACTGGCTTTTTGCGACACATTCAATCGTCAACATTGTCTTGGAGGCCAATACGTTATCCATGCATCTAGTCTCTTCGGCGAAATGGCCATGGCTCTGGGATACGGGGAAACGGCCGGGGGAGCATTCGGGTCCATCTCCATCCCCGCGCACCTGTCGGGGAGCGGATCAATCGACGGAGAAAAATTTGCGCAAACAGTTCGCTTGGCCGTAGATGCCTTGGATGCCGTACTGTCCGTTTGCTCCTTTCCCTCCCAAAGCATCGCCAAACATTGCGCCTATTATCGTGGTATCTGCTTAGGTGTCAGTGGATTACACGACTGGCTACGAATGCAAAATTTACCCTTTGACTGCGAAGAGGCGGAACGACAAACGGATACATTGTTTGAACTGCTACATTACGAGGCACTTAGCGCATCAAACAATTTAGCGCAAAAGCATGGACCTTGTGCGGCATCCGAAGATTTATCCGTGGAAAAAATTTGCAAGGTCGATCCGTCGGCATCCATAAAATGGCGGGACTTACAATTAGCCATCCGCAATTGGGGTCTGCGCAATGCCTATCTGCTCGGCTGCGCCCCCAACGGCCGCACGGCAAAACTACTCGGCACTTCCCCTGGCGCCCTGCCGCTTAGCCGCAACGGCCACATCATTTCCCTCCCCGACGGCGAATGCGTGTGGCTGCTCGATGAACAACTTGCCTCTGTTTTAAAAACGCGTGGACTTTGGTCGGGAGATCTCGGCGAACGACTAAATCATTTGGAGGGAGACGTATCCGCTTTCCCAGAACTGCCGGACGATCTGCGGCGGACTTTTGTGACGGCCTTCGAATGCTCACCCGAGCGACTGTTGGCCATTGCTGCGACGATTCAAAAACACATCGATCAGAGTCAATACGTTCCGCTGCAACTACGTATGCCGACATTTTCGCAAATTTCTGCCCTGCTAATCCGCGCCTGGAAATGTGGAATCAAAGTTATTGGTCCACTACTGACGGCTCAAGCCCTTGCCAGTGAACGTGCAAGAGCGAATTTTAGGTGAAGAAATATGCGTTTTTGAAAGACGGCCAACCAATGCTGAAACTCTGTGCTAGAATTGTTTTGCTTAACATTGTTATTAGCACAGCCAAATACAAAATTACCCACCGTCGGCGCAATTAAATATTTTTAACAGTCCAATTTTAAGAATTTCGCAATATTTGTAATGAAAATTTATCCAAAGGCATACGTAGCATCATCCAAAGACAAGAATTTGAATGGTCTATTAAAAACACTATTAGGAATGAAAGCACTAGCAACAGCAAGCAATACTACAAATTCTCCATTCGGTAAATATCGCACGACATTATGCGTCTGCACATAGTATCCGTTGCCCGGTTGGAAGTCACTTCTCCGACATCCTATACTAGAAAAGTACACCACAGCATTCTCTTCAGGATAGGCATCACTTACGGAATTGTTATAGCCTTCCTTAAACGACTTACAGAGCCCGCCAGACAAGATTATGCTTCCATCTCGACATATATGCATAGCGCTACAGCGTCCTTCAGGAGATGTTGCCGCAACAGCTTGCGTGAAATTTTTTACGCATTGTAAAGAGTCAGATTGCTGCATTGTTATCGCCCATATTTCTTTGGATTGATCATAACGTCCAAGCATTATAGAATTTATAACGGAACACATAACATTTCTGAAATCATCTTCAGATGATCCATTGCACATTTCTTTCACGCCCAACATTAATTTGAAAAAGTACAACCATTCACAATCTGGAGCGGAAGCATCGCAGGGAATGAACACCGGCGCACCGCCTTCTCTTTCGAAACTGATTACATGACAACCTCGTACGGAAACCTTCAACATAGGTAAATTTCCAAAAAACTGATACATATCTCTGGCTGCGGTGCTAGCTCTAAAAATTTGTTGCGCATTCTCTTGATTAAAATCGAACGCCAACACAAAGCTAGTAAATCGCAATAAAGTCCCGTCGTTTAAAGAGATGCCTCTGTTGAGTTCGTACCCTAACTGTCCTCGGATCTGATCCAACACTTTTCGTACTAATGCACAACAATCCAGATCCACCAATTTTCTTCCGCGGAATCGCGGCATATTCCCAAGAATTGCTGCAAAATGTGCTGTTTGCGATTTTTCCTTTGAGAGGTACAAATACCATACAGTTTGCAAAGCCGCGTAGGAGCTTTTCGAATACAGTGCCGCATCGATAGCGCTACGCACTTCTGGATCATCCGTTAATGTTTGCAGCGCAACGCTAGCATCTTTCCCGCACCACGGCGGACATTGAATTAGGTATTTTTCCGGATCTTTTCGGTGCAAGTCCACGAGCCAATGCACTTCATTATTCGAAAGCCGCTGATTTTTTAAAATCATTTGCCGCAATGCCAGATTCATAGCATCAAAACTAGAAATGTCTCTACCGCGTTCAACGCAAAATAGAAATATTCCGCCCCGCCAAGCGCTCAGAGAAAAGATGCAGGTGAATATGGCGCGTATCACGCTGCAGCCAGAAATTTCACGCGTTATGCCAATCAGCCGACACCAAGAACATCGCGATGTGCCTAACGCATAGCATTCTATCTCTTCGAGGAAACATACTTCCGGCGGGAGAATACCATCGGGGTAGACAGTACCAAAATCGCGGCCGTACGCAGAGAGAGGCTTGATTGCACAAAAAAACATGAGACACTTCTGTGTTGATCACCTTAGTCTTGTCAAGAGGAATCATACAACCGTTGCAAAATTCTTGAAATTTCTTGAAATTTGCCATGGATCTAATAATTCCCACAGATCTGTCTCCCCTAGTGTACCTTTTGGCGTACCGCACGACAAAGAGACGAAACACAAATGCAAATTCAATTTTTCATGGGAGCAACCCCGGTGCCTCCCATCAATTTTGGGATCCTTGTTCCAGATCCTCTTGACATGGAAAAAGAACGGCGACCTCGCGGACGGCGGAGAGGGACGAGGGCAACAAAACGACTCCCTCCTGGAAAACACCGTTTGTGCTGGGGCGTAATCCGGTAACAATGCCAACGAAAATTCCGTCTGGATAAGTTCCACTCAATGAAGATGTTACAATTATTAACGGACGTTCTTTTGAGGCGACCATGTCCAGTGGCACGTGACTGATTAGTCCGACGGGAACTCCCAAACCCGTCTGCGAAAGCCCTTCGTACACAAGTGGCCGTGCATCATCCTTTGCGTGAGCGACAATGCGAAAGCGGCTGTCGGTAGCAAGTAGAGCCACGCTGTGGTGTGGAAAAATATTTAACGTTCTCCCCACAAGCTGTTTACCGCAAACAATCGCCCGATTTTCTTCCATGCCATCCCCGGCCCCCCCCGAAAGAACTACCTCCTGCCACCAGGCCTTCATGTCGCGGCGAAGGACGCGGGAATAGTGCGCAGAAAAATGACCAATTGTGTGGCCAACGTTCGGCGATGGAGCTGCTTGGACAAAAGCATGACTCGCTTCTTCGGAAATTTTAGACAGTCGTTCGGCGGCCAAGGCCCGTGACAATTCCTCGATTCGTCGGATTAATGCGTCCTTTGATTCCGACCGCAGAACCATGTGCGATGCTGCCCCGTGAAGACCATCAGCCGCATACCACACCGGTGCTTGGAATTCTTGTAAGACCTTTTGTAGGCGTGATTTGAAAACTACTGGCAATAGACACCACGCGGAAAGCAAAAGCAAAAAGAAGCCAACCAAATGCCACTCCGAACGATAGCGATGCCACCAGGCCACTCCGCGCTACTGCAAACAATAACGGATGCTTGTCAAACTTACTTTTCGGGATCCATTTTCCGAAAGTTACCGCAAGGCGTTGCCTCAGGCCCCGGCGACACGCCGTCGCAGCATTTTTATCCTCAATCTCGTACCTACGCGAACGAAAGGGAGCGTTATGGCGAATACGCATTTACGACGATGTCGCCATGCGGCAAACACGCACACATCTGAAAAAAATTTTATTCTACGGTGACGGATTTTGCCAGGTTACGCGGTTTATCAACGTTGTGTCCCCGCAGTGTGCCCATGTGATAGGCAAATAGTTGCACGGGAATGGCTGCCAGAATTGGCTGGACGGACGGATGGGCGCGAGGGATGGCAATGATGTCGTCTACAAGCGCCGCGGGAATTTGACAATCATCGGTGACAACGGCGATGATGGGAGCGCCGCGTGCGCGAATTTCGTGCATGTTAGAGAACGTTTTTTCCAATGTGATGCCGTCGCAGGCCAAAAAAAATGCCGGACATTCCTCTGTGATGAGGGCGATGGGACCGTGTTTCATTTCCGCCGATGCGTAACCTTCGGCGTGGATGTAGGAAACCTCTTTCAATTTCAAAGCTCCTTCCAGCGCAATGGGAAACATGCTTTGACGGCCCAAAAACAGCATGTCATGGCAGTGTTGGTAGCGACTGGCAATTCTTCGGATGTGGTCGTTCAACTTCAAAACCTCTAAGACTTGCTGCGGCAACTGCCTAAGAGCTTCGGCGATGGCAACACCGTCTTCAAATGATAAATCGCGCAAGCGACCCAAATACAGTGCGAGCATGGCGGCCAAGCAGAGTTGCGAAGTAAATGCTTTTGTGGATGCAACGCCAATTTCCGGGCCCGCATGCTGATAAATGCCTCCGTCTGCCTCCCGGGCGATGGAAGAACCGATCCCATTGGTGATGGCGAGCACGCGGAACCCCTTCCTCTGCGCTTCCCGCATGGCCGCAAGGGTATCAAGCGTTTCTCCACTCTGGCTGACGACGAGGACGAGGGAATTGCGGTCCATGGGCGCGTTGCGATAGCGAAATTCCGACGCATACTCCACTTCGACGGGAATGCGAGCAAATCTTTCGATGAGGTATTCCGCCTCCAAACAGGCACACCAGGCCGTGCCGCAGCCGCAAAAAATCACTCGATCGATCTTTCGCAATTCTCGCGGAGACATTTGCAATCCGCCAAAGTGGGCCGTACTTCCATCGGCGGAAAAACGCCCGCGCATGGCATTGTTGAGAGCATTGGGTTGGTCAAAAATCTCCTTCAGCATGAAGTGCTTATAGCCATTTAATTCGACGGTCGACAAATCCCAATCGACGGCCTGACGTACTGCCTTAATTTGTTCCCTATTGAGGGAAATAATGGAGAAATCATCGCCATGGACATGCACCAATTCATTGTCATTGAGGAAGATTACATCGCGCGTGCGGGAGACAAATCCGGCGACGTCGCTGGCAAGAAAATATTCGTCCTTGCCGATCCCTAAAATCAATGGAGAGCTGGATCGCGCCCCAACCATTTCCGTGGGGAAATCCGCGCACAGGACAACGAGACCATAGGTGCCGCGCACGTGAAAAAGCGCCCGCCGAACGCTCTCCAAAAAGCGACTACATTGCACTCGATGTGATTCCTTAGCATAGTGATAGGCAATGAGATTGGCCAGAACTTCACTGTCCGTCTCTGACGAAGATGTGTAGCCGCGCGCGCAGAGGAATTCTCGAATTGCGGCAAAATTTTCCACGACACCATTATGCACCAGAATGATTTTTCCATCGCTGCTGCGGTGAGGATGTGCGTTGCGTTCCGTGACGCCTCCGTGCGTTGCCCAGCGAGTGTGGCCGATGCCCGCTGTTCCAAACAATTTTTCGCGGGATACTTTTTCCTCCAGGGCATCCAACGGCCCAGCGCTGCGGATCAGCGAAAACCGCGACTCCTCCCAGGTGGCAATGCCAGTCGAATCATATCCTCGGTATTCCATTCGGCGAAGTCCCTCCAGGAGAATATCCTTCGCAATATGCTTCCCAATGTAACCGATAATTCCGCACACGAAGCCCCTTCTAGGCCGCTCCGGAACCAAACGCAATAAATCTTTTCGGGAGATTTGCCCCCGCTCACCGGGGCCTGTGCAAACCACAAACTAGTTCGAATGAAAAAATTTCGAAAAAAATCTTGCAGAAATCACACGAAAATTCGAAGTTTTCGCAAGGGCTCTTAGCTCAGCGGTTAGAGCAGAGGACTCATAATCCTTTGGCCGGCGGTTCGAATCCACCAGGGCCCACCACGCTCCCAGTGCGGCTTAGCTGGCGATTTGAGAAAGTAAGAAAAATTTTCCTGACGGGATTCTGATGGGGTTTTACCGTCCAAAATACCAATCAGAAAATTTGCCCCCTAATTAAATGTTTGTAAGGCAGGTCAATTAGTTGGGGCGAAAGAAGTTGCGCGTCTCTTTTGGAGCGAAAATATCCTCTGCGAGGCTCAGTCGGATGGAGCTGAAAAAGTGGTGAAGCGATTTTACGAATCTACGGCCTTCTACTTCATTAAGTGTTTAATGGAGAGGCCTGGGCAACTCGTAACTCGCGATGAATATGATTGCATGGCGCCAACAGGCTTTTTTATCGGCCAAAGCAGATTTCCCCGCAGCCTCCTCACCCACTCGCTGCCGCCAGAGATTTTTCATACTTATTTCCAGGCCAGAGGCAATTGGGCCATCTATCAGCCAGCAGGCGAGAAACTTGCACCAGCTGAAAAAATTTTTTCTAAAAACGCGTAATAAAAGTCTAAGAAAGTCCACGTATGTCCATCTATGCATAGCTATGTCTAATTAAAAAAATCTTTTTTATTTCGTTCAATTTATTATCTTATAAGCAGCGCTGAGTAAGGCCTTTCGCAATAGGTCTTGTTGAGCGACCGAACAGGCCGGCCGACGGGCTGCCCTTCCCTGTATGCGGTTCCACAAGAAATTGTCCCAGAAGCGGCGCCAACCATTTCATCCAATTTGAATCTGCTGGCCATGTTCGCCGACATCAAAGCAATGCTGGATTCGGAGAAAAAATACATCCCATTGGAGGACGGGTTTTTAGTGCTACCCGCCGAATCCGAGCCAGAGTTCTTCACAAACGATAAATTCATGAGTAATGACTATGTACAATTGCAAATGAATAACATTAGTGAAGGTAAAATTGGACGCATAATTGGAATGCAAATTATCTTCTTAAACAACATTCCAACTGGCGGCTTAAGACGAACTCCAATTGACGGCGGAGCAAACTTATTGGCATTCGATATAACTTACTTTTCATCGGTAAATAACCAGCAGTGCGCCGGCGAACGCATCCTGAACACGCAGACTATCTATCAGCGGCGCAAGGACGGACCGTTCGGCGCTCTTGGCATCGCAATCCAACAGGAACGGCGGCAAAATCCGCCAAAAATTTCACAGTGCCCAAGTCGCTTGTCCGTCGTAAGGGAGTGGTAATCAATGACTAAGCGCGTTGGAACTTATCCGCAAAATTTCGCAAAAGGCGAGATCGACCCGCAATTGTGGGGCGCGTCAGACCTGCCCGGTTACTACGAGGGCCTGGCCGCGGCGAAGAATGTATGGATAACCGCAACTGGTTCTGCGGAAAAGCGTTATGGGCTTTTAGACGTGGCAACCTTAGCCGCTGGCACCGTGCGACTCATTCCTTTCTCTAACACAGCTGGTACCAGTTACTTACTGGCAATACAGCCAGGAAACATTGCCATCTACAACGGCAAAACGGCGCAGCTGGTGGCGACGGTGGCCGCATCGGCTTTCACGGAGGCAGTGGTTCCCAATTTGCAATGGGCAGCCTGGGGTGACTCGGTAATTTTCACGGAAGAACATCTTCCGCCTCAGCAACTTAAATGGAATGGCGCAGCGAATTTTCCCCTCACCGCCATCACCTTCACCGACGTGCCCACCTACGAATTTTCCCAAAATGACGTCAATCCATCAGGAACGCTCACCATCAGTGCTCGTATCGGCTTCGTGACGGCGACGGCAAGTGCTAACGCGTTCCAGGCCAGCGACGTTGGCAAATACATCCAAATTCTGCCACTGGGTCGGTTGCAAATCCAGGCCTACAAAAGTGCGACGGTGGTCTCGGGTTATCTGGTCGAGGAACTCTACGACACAAGTGCCGTACCATCAGGCAGTTGGACCATTGAACGCGGCTGGGGACCGCTCTGGGACAGCAATGGCTACCCCGCAGTTTGCACATTTCACGAGGGCCGATTCATCTTGGGAAACTTTCCTAAAGCACGTACCACCATAGCTTTCTCCGCCGTCGACGCGCCATTTGTCTTTTCATTCGGAGACGGTACCGAAGTTTTCGGCGGCACTCGGACCGTGTCCATGGACCAATCAGAGGCGATTTAATTCCTCGAAGCTGGTTCTGCTCGGCAAAAACAACCAGTAACCACCGGACACGCACAAGCGACGCGGTATAGTAGACCGCCTTGGATTGGGGCTTCGGCGTAGTATATCAGGGTTGTTGCACCATCAATAGTCGCATAGGCTGGCGGTTTTGGAGTACAGCCATCCGGATGCGTATCCGCGTATCTTTCGACAAGCCGGTCGTTCAAAAGCGGCATAAAATTATCGTAAAGCTTAAGAAAATTCACCAGCGTCGTAAGACTGATAATGTTTTCGGGAGCATAAAGCTCCACTGCAAGTTCTTTCGGGAAATCTTCTGGAGCATAAACGCCATCAAGCGTTTTGCCATTGTGCTGCAAAAGCACTCTGCCCTTGTCGTTACCTGGCCGGGAGAGGACCCAACCGTTAATCCGTGTTATCGTATTCATATTTTAACCCCCACGCCTATAGTATGACACAAAGATCCCTAAAAAAGCAATCGTGTTTTTTCTGAATTATGTAAATTTCTTGATCGTTTACCTTTTTAAAACACATAGCTATTCTTGGCGGGGTCCCGTCAGCGCAAAAACCAACCGCATCAATGCCGTGCCAATTTGGGTCAATAAGCATAACTTCACCTAATTTACCAGTTTTTAAATCATCAATTATGCCATCCATTAGATCCCGCATGGCAGACCATTTGGCCTGCCATGGATCCTCGGGAAAGTTTTTTATTTTCTTGATCGCGTGCATGAGAGGCAGCGAAGTTGGAGCAAGATTATAGCCGTGATCTTTCCCCATAACTAAAGTCCGTGGCTGTTCTTTTACGCGCACCAAAACTTTGAACCAATGGCGAAAAACGTCTTCGGCATTTTCGAATGTATGTTCGAGTGTTAGTATGGCAGGCACTGTAGTATCTGGCGGAATTCCAATAGATCGCAAGATGCAATAAGACGATCCACCAGAAATACGCTTATAATATAGTGCCTCTAAGAACCCTAGGAGCTGCTGACATACTATATTTTGCTCAGTCAACTCTGATTTTGTGAATAATAGCGCTGCTACGATTTCTGGAGTTGGAGCTTGCTTTTCGTCTAATTCGCTATTAAAAACGTCGAGTTGTCGCGATATTTGGATCATTCTTTCGCTTATTTTTTCCGAGATCACACGCAAAGCGTTTTCGTAATCCATAAACCGTCCAGAAACCTTAATGTGAGGAATCAACGCTCCATGGGATTCATCCGTTAGTTTTCCAGAATCATCAATATAGGCAGCAGAGGAATCGTAGCAAATGTCAATAGCCAATTGGCTGCTTGAAACACCTGAACTAGGAAGTTCAGTGGCAATAATTTGCATGGCTGTACAAAAAATACTGGCACTGCTATCTGCCAATCTGTACCCCGCAAGAAATACAGCATCGGCAAGTGTTCGCCCAAGTGCATAATGCAAAACTTCATATGCGGGACATTCTCGCTGTTTCTCATAACAATTGGCCGGCGCGAAAACTGGAACCCCAGACTCAGTTATTGCATTAATACCGTCATCGCACAATATCTCTTTGACTAATTTCATCGCTTTTCCGGGATAATTCATCTGTAGATAATTGAATGCGGAGGCGCAAAAACACATTCCAACTCCAGGTTCTTGCCGAGCAGGGTGTATAATTACTGTTTTCACAGCTAGGCAACGCAACTCATAAGTCGTCATAGGGTTATTGCGATCGAAAATGGATAGCCCTTCAATTTTTCTAGGCTGTGCGCCTTGTGCTCTTCCATGAATGGATTCAAGTTGTGTTTTCAAACCGTCCTCGTCATTAAGGAGTTTATGCAATCTCACGAAAAGTTGTTGCTTTTCCGGACTTTCTCTGAAGTCATCGCTTATGATAAGTGTCAACATGTACTTTCTTAATACATTGACGTTAACGGCATTGCCAGTAGAGTCTGGCCCTATTATAGCCTCAACACACGTTGGATCGTTTGTGCCGAATAATTTCGAAAACATGATTGCATCAATGCAATCTTCTCCATTCGCTATGTTGTCATCTTGGTATTGATTAAGCATAAAATCACTCACTCTACTGTTAAGGGAGTAAATATTATTCGGAATTCTTAGGGCGCATTGAAAGTCTAGCGAATAACGCATCATTACGTCGGCATATAAACGCGTACTCAATCCACGAAAACTTTCAATCTGCATGGTAGCTATTTTCTCGCTACAGCCAGCCGCTTTCATTGCTTCAAGTAGAATATGCTTTCTGCGATTGAGTATGTCTTCGTCCTCATGGTGTTTAATGCCTTTGCATAGAGAAATCATAGCAAGGTCAAGATCGTCGAGTTGCTCTGTTTTTTGCAATTTACTTTGCAGCCTTGATATTGCCCAATCGATCGGTGCTGAAGTACCAGAAAATGCTGCTTCCGGCAGAGGACTGGTAGAACTCGAAACTCTAGGTGCGTCCATAAAGCAAATTTATCGACAAATTAAAATATTGTCAAGAGACAATCGAAGATTTTTGCAAAACGTTCAGCGGAGGCGTTCGGAGCCACATCTTGGCTGCGTGATAAAACTACATGGAGAAAAAATGGACTGGTAAAATTAAAAACTGGGGCATAATTTACTCGCAGCTCGTGGTCTCGCTTGAAAATAGAATGATTTCGAGAGCTGGGCAATAGTAGAGGGAAACGAAGGTTTACATAAAAGGTATGACGCTCCCAAATTTGTGCAAATGTAGCTCTGCGCTGCTCCCGATTATCGTGTATTTTAGAAAATCAGCGGCAATTCGATCTGTCTAAGTTCAAGGGGTTTAGCAATTTCGCAACTCTGTTCCGCGAATTGACTCAGCGAGATACCGAGCAATCGAATGCGGCGCACGGCAACCTCCGTCCTCTCCCTAAGCAGGCGCTCCGAAGTGAAAGCTATAAGTTCTTCATCGCACGTTGGTTGGGGAAGACTGCAACTGCGCGTAATACTTTCGAAATTGTTATAGCGTACTTTCAGAGTAAGACAACGGCCGTGCAAATTGTTTAGTCGCAACGCTGCAGACACCGCAGAAGCAATTTTTTTCAATTCCGCCACCGCCTCAGAAATATCCCGCAAATCCTCCTCAAAAGTGCACTCTTTCCCGAGAGATTTGCGCGGACCCGGCGGCTCGACTCGGCGGAAATCACGGCCGCGCACGATGTTATAATAATGTCGGCCAACCTTGCCAAAAAGTTCCGTCAGAGTGGCCAGCGACAGCGCCTTTAAGTCCGCTCCCGTAAAGACTTGGCGTGCCTCAAGCCGTTCCGCAGTTGCCCGACCGATTCCATAGAATTCCCGAATTGGCAAGGTTTCCAAAAACTTCTCCGCCTCCTCCGGCAGGATGACCGTGAGGCCATTTGGCTTGCGTAAACCCGACGCCACTTTGGCGAGAAATTGATTGTAAGAGATTCCTATGGAACAACTTAAACCAACCTCAATCGCAACATTCCGCTGCAATTCCCGCGCCACTTGCACGGCAGATTGGCAATGCAACGCATTTTGTGTTACATCCAAAAATGCCTCGTCCACGGAAAGCGGTTCGACGGTCGGCGTAACTTTGTGAAAAATGTTGAAAATATCGCGCGAAACGGTAGCATAGTGCGCCATGCGACAGGGGATAAATACCCCCATCGGACAGAGTTCCGCCGCTCGACGACACGGCATCCCCGAACGCACGCCAAATTCCCGCGCCTCGTAGGAACAGGTCGATACCACGCTGCGGCCCCACGGATTCCCACCAACAATGACTGGTTTCCCGCGCAATTTCTCGTTGTCGTGCTGCTCAATGGAGGCAAAAAATGCATCCATGTCCACGTGAAGGATTTTCCGCTGAAGAGTATGGTCTCTCGTCACGGCTTTTGGCTCTCCCTCGCTGCATTGCACGGTGGAAATTCCTAAAAATGGCAGTTTTTGTCAATCAAATGCTGAAGTTTACCCCCCAAGATATGCGTCAGGCTCTTCGGATCTGGCCGCGTCTGGGTCAGCCCCAATCGAGGTGTGGCAACGACCGCGGAATGACAACGTAACTGACTGAAGCAACGGAAACAATGCAGCGTTGCGGGGCATTAGTGGTCGAACAATTTTGTGATAAACTGTTTACATATCGCGAAGACGGAGAAAATCGCGCAAAAGCAGCGGCAACTGGTACATGGCCGTTTGTGTATATTCGTTATTTCGCGAGGGGTGGGTTAGGGCTGGGACATTCGCATGGAGGGACATAGATGAGTGATTGGGTGCATTTGACGGAGAAAGATTTGCAGGCGCACATGTTGCCGGCACAGCTGCAGCTGCTGCGAACCGTGGCGCCGCTAGTTGGAGGAGAAGATCCGTTGCGGACATTGCTGAGGGAAGTGGTGGCGCAAATCCGTGCCGCCGTGCGTAATGGGAAAAATGGAGTGCTGAGCGGTGATGTGGAAAAAATTCCAGAAGAATTGCTCGCAGATGCCAGTGCATTGGTTTTGGAGGCTTTGCAGTCGCGCCTGATCGCGCTGAAGTTGAGTCCGGACCAGGTGCGAGCGGCAGAGAGGGCTCGCGACACATTACTGCGCATTGGTCGCGGGGAAATTGCCGTAAGTCGCCCGTTGGACCCGGCTTATCATCTTTCCGGCGGCGGATCACACTTGGTCTGTCTGCATCAACGTTTGCCTCGCATTGGCGCGGTGGCTTTGCGGGGATTATGAGCCATGGCAAGTTGTTTAGAGAATTTACAAGTTGGCGCCTATGAACGTCTTCGCAATCATCGGGAATTCGTCGGCGTGCCCGTCCTCAATTGCCGGAGTGGGGACATCGGCAGTGCGCTTGAGACTTGGACGATGGAGCCGTTGGGGACGTGTGTGACTGTTCTCCCGCCGCTTCTCGTGCGCGTTCGGAGAGATTCGGCGCGGCAGTGGTCGACGGTGGTGGAGTTGCGCGTGCGCGTTTTAGAGAACATGCTGTCAAAACTTGGGACGCGGCGGGCCCTGGAGGTGGCGGAGTGCGTGCACGGTGTTTTGAGTGGTATGGCATTGCCGGAGAGTAACTTTGGCGGAATGCTCCTGCCAAAGGGTGAAAATCCCTGGTCCGTGCGGGAAAATTTTCCGGAGAGTTCGCGTTTGGAAATCGAATTATTTTTTGAGGCGCAGTTGTTTATGCGTCCACACGAAGGAGGAGTGCGGTGAAAATTTTTTTGGGAAATCGCGTATTGGCGGGCGGAATCGATGAGGAGCAGGAGCCATTTGACATGCAGTTGGAAGTTTCTGGGCAAGTGCAAGTTATCCTTGCGTTGCGAGCAGAATGTGGGCGACCAATCGACCGCGGAAATCGCACAGTGGAACTGCGCTTTTTTGTCATGCGAAGACATCCATCTGCTTGCGCGGCAACAGAATTTCTTCTCTCCCACGGGTCCAGTCTGAAAGATTTGGAGGGGACGGCGACCGTGGTTGTGGAATCGCCATCGCAGTCCATTTTTTACATTCCGTCGGCGGTCCTTCGGCGCGTGCAAGGCGTGCAGGACGGTCCGCATACAACGCACGGATATGTCATTCTGGGAGACCAATTAACAACAGTAAATCCCCAAGGAGCATAGACATGGTAAGCATCGCAAATGTACGCATCGCCTGTGACGGCACACACTTCGACGGCCCCTTCAATCGGTTGGACGGGCGCAAAATTACAATCTGGCGCAGCTGCGACTTGCGTCTGGAGTTGGCCGTGTTTGACCGTGGAATTTTGCAAAATATTGGCAATCTGTCGACCATCACAGTTCAGGTTAAACCTATGGGGCCCAATGACTCAGCTCCATTGTCTTCGACTGCGCCAGTTATGGCAAAAACGGTCACAGCGGAGACTTTCGACGAAACGCTAACGTTGGAAGAGTGGGAAAATGGTGCCGGACAGCACGTTGTCGTGGAATTTTCCGGCGAAGAAACGGACATGGAGGCGGGAGACGCTTGGCTCGTCATCTGGGCGACAACGGTGGATAATCCTGCTAAAATCCTCATACTCAGCGCTGGGCGCATCGCCGTGCATGAATCATCCGGAGGAATTGTGACATCAATTCCAGACGGGCCATTGGAAAATTTCTACGATAGAACAACTTGTGACATTTTGTTTGTGCGCCGCGAAAAAAATTTATCGGACATCACCTCCCCCGACGCCGCGCGGGATAACCTTGGCATTGGAGAAGTTGCCGCAGCGGATTTGCTGAATGAAAATGATATGGCATCGGATTCGACGGAAGCCGCTCCCACACAGCACAGTGTGAAGGCTTTCGTTGAGAGTATCGCCTCCGAAACCTCGGCCACGCTGCTGGAAGAAATTGGAAGTGCCACTGGGTCCGCATCGGTGAAGGAAAAATACGAAAGTAATTCTGACACAAACGCTTACACGGATTCAGATAAAACGATTGTGGGCACCGTTGGCAATGTGGCCAATCTTACAACAACAACCAAAACCTCCACGGTTGCAGCGATTAACGAGATTGTTTCTGATTTAGCGGACTACGTCCCAAAAACGCGCACAATCAACGGCAAAGCGCTTTCATCAAACATCACCCTAATAAATGCCGACATCGGAAGCGAGCCATCCATCGCGGCGGGAACGACTTCGCAATATTGGCGAGGAGATAAAACCTGGGTGAATTTCCCTGCGCCAAGTCCTTCCGGCGGAAGTGTTCAGGATTTTTGGCCCGCCAACGGCTTCGGAAGATTCAGCTCCTATGTTCTACACCCGCGATTTTCTTCTACGGGAGGGATTTGCGGCCCCGACGGCTGGATGCTTTTTTCCGAAAACGGCAGCGAAGCGCATAAAGATTACTTCGAGAGCAGCACGACTTTCGGCTCGGGACGATTCGGCGACTTAGTATTTTC
>JAITFC010000080.1 GCA_031281635.1 Puniceicoccales bacterium
TTTGTCCTTGGAACAGTGCACCGTAATTATGTCGTGCAGCATACTTTGCCAATCAAAGAGGTCGCCGGACGGATTGCGCGTGGCCACGACGATGCCGGCTGCGATGTGCTCTTCGGGGACTTGTACGCCGTTGGCTAGGTAAAACATTGCGCTATAGACTGAGCGCAGGCGCAATCGCAGTTCGCCGTCCGTATTGCTGAGCAAATTTTCTTGAAAAGTGAATGTACTACCGTCGCGCGGCAGGCTGAGAATGTCCTTGAAGGCAAGAATTTCCTGGCCGTGTTTGCCGTCGTCGAGGATGCGGATGACGAGGCGATTGTAACCATCCGGCGCGATACCCATGGTAAGCACATCGTCGCGAAGTAGCGCTGCCATTATTTGCGTCATTTCGGCAAATTGTTCGTATTCAGGAGATAATATCGGTGTTGGTCCCGAGGCGGTGGGCGCATTGTGCAAATAATTGATGCGTTCCACGAAGATGCGAAAAACGCGGTTTGCAGACCAGCCGGACTGGATGGCATTGAGAACAACGGGGAGAGGGACCGGAGCGAAGAGGCGTTTGACGAAATTTATGCCTTGCATGGGAGTGTATGTCACTGTGGCTGTTTGGGATAATGCGCCGCCTAAGACGGGGTCTAAGTCCAGAGTAAGGTGATGCGGTTGGCAGTAGATTTTTGTGTTATTTTCCAATCCAGCCTTCAGCGTGCAATTGCGTGAATCTGTTACCGTACCGACATCCAAAAAGAGAAACGTCTCCAAATAGCGCATGCGCACAAGATTTGTGAGTAATTGCTCGTCAAGAGTTTGCGCAATGGCCTCATTGAAATTTGCGTGTTCCCGGCGGATGGCACTGGGACCTACGGAGCGGCACCCAGCAAGCAAAGTAACGCTGTAAATGGCAAATTTTCGAAATAACTTTTTCATTCGCGGACGCAGTAGAAAAATTTTTCCAGCACTTGGCAACAATTTTTGATGCTTTCGTCACTGTTGTGGTCGTTTTCGTTAGCACTATCGCCCCAGGGTCCACCACAAACCCTGCAATTCTCTGAAAAATGGAAACATAATCGAAATTTAAAAAAATTTCTTGCCAGAACGCAAAAATAAAGCGCAATGGCCGACGGGTTGGTATCCATGCAGCGGCGCGTCCGTGAACCCCGTGAGATTCGGAAGAAAGCAGCGGTAGCGAGATTGCCCGAGTGCCGTGGAAGTGCTAACCCTTCTTTTGTCGGGCTGTGGCGTAGCCTGGTAGCGCGCTTGCATGGGGTGCAAGAGGTCATGAGTTCGAATCTCATCAGCCCGACCACGCTCCCGAAGGCACATCTATCAACTTCTCCGCCTCCGCCAAGAGTCCACCAGACCTCGAGATCCCCCTGCGGATATTTTTTTGCCATTTCGCTAAAGCTTGCGGATTAAGCGCTTCGATATCACAATAAGGTAACGCTTTGCGTAAAATCGCAGAACTTTCACGCTTATTCTTCGAGGAATCGCAATCTAATTTTGGATATAACAGAGTGACATGCTGTGAGGCGCACTTCAACAATGATTGTTACCTCTCCGATTTTCGGTATCCAAGGCGCAGCTTTTACCAATTCGAGCACATCCCTGTCGGTTATACTTCCACAGTCATATTTCAATTTATTACCACTAAACTCCGCTACATAAGCACTATTTGGAGGTGGAAACTCCCTGCTTGAACCCCATACAAACGATCCGTTCTGGAGTCTGTAACCACGTGCGCGCATTGTCATAAGCGCGCGTAATATCTTTTGATCCGGAGAAATTTTCAAAAGGGAAAAAAAATTTAACGAAAAATATATGTTTGCTTTTTTTTAAAACTTCTGCCTACTCTATATTTTTCTACGATGCAAATTCTTGCCCAACATCGCGTTGCGTCTTTTTAGACTTCAAACGCACCAATACTTAAAACAAATGTCGGCTTCTATGCCGGTCGCGGCCAACGACTTGCGTACGCACCTGAATCTGTCTACGGACAAAAAACGGCGGGTTATGTCAACGGAGTCCTCCAATCACTCCGCCAAGAAATTACCAAAAAAACTGGTATGCCATTCGACATCAATCAGTTAAAGTTGGTCGCCACGCCAGAAACGGAGCGGGCCATCGAGACAAACCAAACACCCGCTTGGCTCATCGTTCGCGTAAATGCCGACGGCACAACGGATTACTACATCAATCGCGAGACTGGCCGACCCATGACTTTTTCGCTCCCCGACGGTGCAAAAGACGAAATTACGCAGTGGTTGCACACGTTGCCCGCCATGAATCCGTCGACCGACGACGAAGCGGGAGTATTTTTCAATCTCGGAGCACGATTGGCGCAAACACATCCGCTGCAAACGGTTAGGGAATTTTTTCAAAAAATCTGGTCACGGGAAAAGGAGGCATCCGATGCTCGGTGAATATTCAGAAAAATCGCCGACAGCTGAGCAAAGAAACGTGACGTCGTTGCGGACACTTTTTCTCCGTTGCATCGCGGGATTGCCCATGGGATTCCAGCGAGGATTTGGGGCGTACAACCCTCTACTGCCTATTTTGTTGCAATTCTTCCACAATGCGTTGAAAATCTGGTAAATTGCGGAGGGGAAGCAAATCTCCATCGGTCCTTATCTGCTCTAAATCGTCAAATCCAAGCTGTACGGCAAGTCGCAGGTGACTGATGGCGAATTGCGGTTGTCCGGTGAGCGCAAAACTACACGCGAGATTGTAGTGGACTGTCGGATTTTCCGGGGCGACGAAACTGGCGCGAATGTCGGTACGCAAGCTATCTTCGGTGCGTCCGAGTGTGGAATAGATTGCGCCGAGCCGCTGAAGTACGAGCAAATCGTCGTTGCATTTCGTGGCAAGGAGTTCGAAAAAATGACACTGGAATTCGACGTCTTCCTTAAAATTTTCCATAGTTCACATCCTTTCTAATGTTTCGATGCCGAGAAGTCGCAATCCCAATTTCAAGATCAGTAACGTTCGTTCGCAGAAGATGATACGCCGCTGCGTGTCCGAGGAATTTTCGCAAAAAATGCGATTTGCATTGTAGAATGTCGAAAATGTTCCGGCAAGATCGTAGAGATAGTTGCACAGCAGATGAGGGCGCAATTCTTCAATCGTTTGCCGGATGGCAAGGGGAAAACGCAGTAATTGTCTGGCCAGGGCATGTTCTTCTTGCGTTTGCGGCGCAATGGATTGACCATCCGAAAGCGAAAAATTTTCCTCAGTTCTCTTGCGGAAGATAGCGTGGATGCGCGCCACGGCATATTGCAGATATGGTGCGGTATTCCCTTCCAGGGCAAGCATTTTATCCAGCGAAAAAATGTAGTCGCTGCTGCGATTTTGCGACAGGTCGCCGTACTTTATGGCACCGACACCGACTGCCCGCGCAATTTTTTCCCGCAATTCTTCGTCGAAATCAGGATTTTTCTCTTCAACGGCGACGCGTGCCCTGGCAATGGCTTCGGCAAAGAGTTGTTTCAAGCGGACGGACCCTCCGGCGCGTGTTTTGATGGCTTTCCCGTCGGTACCGCAGACTGTTCCGAAGTATACATGGTGCAGGCGTGGCATGGGGTAATTCTTCGCGCGGAACCACTTGTCCACGGTTAAAATGAGCTGTTCGAAGTGATCTCTCTGGCGGGCATCGGTGACGTAGATGATGTCGCTGGCAGAAAAATGCTCCATCCTGTAGAGCACCGTTGCCAGGTCCGTCGATGCGTAGTTGGAGGCGCCGTCGGATTTGCGCACAATGAATGGCTGTTCGCGAAAGCGTTCGTGCTCAGGATGGAAGACGACCAACGCCCCCAAATTTTCCACGGCGATGTGGCATTCCTGTAATTCTTCGTAGACGCGCCCCACCGAATCGCGATAAAATGACTCGCCGAGGATGTGGTCGAATTGCACAGCCGTAAGGTTATAGATTTCCTGAAACGAAGCATAGGACAGATCGTTGATTTTTCGCCACAGGCGCATGCGCTCTCCATCGCCTTCTTGCAGAGCAACTAGTTCCGCCCTCGCCTCCTCGAGAGCATCTTTGGATTCATTGACGGCCGCATTTCCACGGCGGTAGAGCTCCTCAAGCAATTCCAGCGCATCTTCTTGGGGTACGGTATCCAGATCAATGGACTCCGCACGCAGTTGGCGCAGTAAAATCCCAAATTGTGTCCCCCAGTCACCGAGGTGATTGTCGCGGATAACATTGGCGCCGCAAAAGCATAAAATTCGCTGCAGAGCGTCACCGATAACGAGAGAGCGGAGATGGCCGACATGCATCTGTTTGGCACTGTTGGGGCAAGAGTAGTCCACGACGGTGGTCCGACCGCGCCATTGGGTGTCCAGTGAAGACTGCAACTTTTCCGCGGAGTTGTAGTGGCGCAACCAGCGATCAATGGTTGAAGGAGACAATTTTAAATTGATGAATCCGGCACCAGCAATTTCCGCCGTAGCAATCTCGCCGGAAAAATCTTTTTCTCTAAGCATGGCATCGAGAAGAATTTGCGCCAATTGCCGCGGATTTCTTCCCGTGCTTTTTGCGTAGGGTAAGACGCCGTTGGCTTGAAAATCGCCAAAGCGTGCCTCCGCCGGATACACATGCGCTTGGAACTTGCCATCAAAGCCGCAGCGGTGCCGGCCAATGTGCCCAATGCGGGTATCGAAATAGCGCTGAAAGTCAAACGGAACCTCCCCCATCGAGTGCGGTCTATGGGTTTTTTCGAAAATTGTCTATGAAAAATTTTTGCAAATAATCCTTGTCATTGGAGTGATGATCGGTAAAATTTGTGTAGCTATGATAGTGTGTCGGGAACTGTACATTATGCTAACGCACAAAAAGTGCTTTCATTTTTAATCGGAAAAACTTCCCCGGGTGAGAGGGAAATGACTCTTGAACAGGTAAAAACAAATCCAGAATCAACTATCTACGCAGTGCGGAGTGCGACAGGTGGCTGGAGGTGGGTGACGGCCATTATGATATTTTTTAAACTTGATTCCGAAATTAGAGAGGCTATCATCAAAGTCTGCGATGAGCAGATACCCATAGAATCGTTGCGCGCAAGATTCAATGTCGACGGAATTGCGCAATGTACGGAGGCGCTGCAAAGGGAAGCTGTGAGTCATAACACAATTGCTGGGATGCTTTCACGTGCCTTTGGAGGTATTATTATAATCTCTGCGATAGAACAAGCTTTTGCAGATGCGGGTATTGATTTAAATGCCAGTTTGGAGTGCTGTAAAGTGGCAATATTACGTCTTACTAGAGGCCAAAAAGTTACTTTTCCAGCAGCCGTTAATCCATCGCACATAGCTGCGCTTGCACAACTGTTGGCTCCTTCTACAGATGCCGAGAGTACTATAACACCTATTGCATGTGTATATATGCCTGCAGAAGAAAGCGGATTTTCTGTTCAATTCTTTTCCTCGATAGCCAAAAGTAGAAATTTCATTGCGGACGCGCCTAATGCAGCAATGTGCCAATGCACTGTCAGTAGGGAAACGCTCGAACAGTGGATGATGGATACCCCATGGCCACGTGATGTCCCCACATATGCGCCAAACTATCCCAATATCGATACCATGACAAACTCGAGCAATTCCCAGCAGCCGCAGTAACTGCTATTTTTTCTACGGGTATTTTCGCTGAATGCCCTTAGAAAAATGGCAAAACATCTTGCGTCGTTTATTTTGTACGCCTAGAATTCACCCGTGGAAGGCCAGTCTTTTGACTATTTAAAGGAAACGTTCGATGAAGAAATTCGCGATATGAGTTTGCTCGAGATGAAGGGGCGTGTGCTGCAGGTGATTGGAACGATCATTCGCGCGTCCGCACCCAGCGTAAAAATTGGCGAGCTGTGCCGACTAAAAACGCCATGGGAAGAGGTGGAGCTGATGGCGGAAGTGGTGGGATTCGCCAAGCAAGATGTGCTACTGACGCCGCTGGGAGAGTTGACGGGGATTTCTCCGGCAACGGAAGTAATTCCCACGGGAAAAGTTCACATGGTTCCCGTTGGCGATGAGCTCATTGGACGTGTTTTGGACGGCCTAGGGAATCCCATCGATGTGAAAACCAAGGGGCCATTGCGTACGAAAAAATTTTATCCCGTCTATGCGGATCCGCCGAACCCGCTCACCCGCAATCCCATCGACAAGCCGCTACCCCTCGGCGTGCGGGCACTCGATGGCATGCTGACGTGCGGTGAAGGCCAACGCATGGGAATTTTTGCCGCGGCGGGCGGTGGGAAAAGTACGATTCTCGGTCAAATCATCCGGGGAACGGCGGCGGATATCAACGTGCTAGCTTTGGTGGGAGAACGTGGCCGCGAAGTGCGCGAATTCATAGAAAAAGATCTGGGGCCGGAGGGCATGAAGCGAGCTACTTTGGTCATTTCTACGTCCGATCGCACGCCCATGGAACGTCTCAAAGCGGGCTATGTGGCCACAGCAATTGCGGAATATTTTCGGGACCAGGGCAAAAAAGTTCTACTTATGATGGATTCGGTGACGCGATTTGCACGGGCACTGCGCGAAATTGGACTTGCCGCCGGAGAACCACCCACGCGCCGCGGATTCCCTCCCTCCGTATTTGCTACCCTGCCGAAGCTCATGGAACGGGCGGGGCAATCGGAAAAAGGCTCCATTACGGCACTTTACACCGTACTCGTCGAAGGCGATGACATGACGGAACCGATCGCCGACGAGTCTCGGTCTATTTTGGATGGACACATTGTTCTCTCGCGGAAATTGGGTGCGGCAAATCATTATCCGGCCATTGACGTGCTGGCAAGCGTGAGCCGCGTCATGAATGCCATCACTTCCAAGGAGCATAAGGCCTACGCCGGCAAGTTGCGCACCATGCTATCTAAGTATCAGGAGGTTGAGCTGCTGATCCGCATCGGGGAATACAAGCGCGGCAACGACAAGGAAACGGACGAAGCAATCGAACGCATTGATGCCATCAATGGCTTTTTGCGCCAGGGTTTACACGAAAAAGATACCTTCGAACAGACCGTGCAAAAATTGAAGCAGGCCGTCGGGATGTGACCGGACAATCGGTGAAATTCCATGAAGTATGTGCTGGCAGATTTGGTGCGCGTGCGGGTTTTGCGAAGGGACCGCGTGGAGCGGGAGCTGCTCAAAGCCAAGGAACATCTGGCGGAAATGGAAAAAATGGTGCCCATTCGCGAAAAAGAATTGGAAGATTACGAAAAATGGGTTGACCAAGAAATTGACAGGCAGTACGCTGAGCTCCTCAGGCAAGCCGTTCGGAAAGGTTCCGTCGACGACCTGAAGGAAAACATCCGCATCATGCGCTCCAAGACGCCGGAATACGTCAAACGGGTGCAAGATGCGAAAAACGACGTAAAAAAGGCAGAGGAGGAGCTCGAAGCAAAGAGAAAAGAAATGGAACAGGCACACAGAAATTTGGAAAAGCTTTACGCCCACCGCGAGGAGTGGACGGCGGAACAGCTAAAATTGGACGAGTTTAATAGTGATAAGGAATTGGAAGAAGCAGTGCGTCAAAAAAGTGTCTAAGATGGCAGGATTTTGGCGACAGAGCAGCATTAGCATAGAAGGGAAATAACATATGAATGAGCGAGTAGATAAAAATTACGGTCAGACGACAGGAGCGGCTGGAGAAAACGGGACAAAGGACGTCGAAACGCGCCTGGGCAACATGCCGCAAGCGGGACGTGAGGATATCGAACGGTTCCTTCAGGCATTTGCGAAGAAAAGGACGCAGGGCAGTGAGGGGAGCGCGGAACGAAAGCGTGCGCAGCCAAAGACGGGTGAAGTCGGATCGGCTGATGCAGTTAATCGGGAGGATTTCACTCCGTTTCATGTGTGTCTCCCGGAAGAGGAAACGGCGTCTGGGCAGTCTGAAATCCCCTCGGGCACAACAACATCAGACGTGACGACATTTTCTGAAACGGATAAGGGAGAGGGCCTCGCACCATTGCGAAATCCATTTGCCGCTCCTTCGGCTGACGGACGCAAACCCTTAAAAAGTGCTGATGCCCAGACGGCTACCAAAGGGAGCAGCGTGGATAGGCCCGTTGGATTGCCTTCGCGGCGTCCGCAACCGGGTATTCCCACGGCACCAATCCCTCCGAGAAACGTTCCCGATCTCCCTTCGGATAAAGTTCTTCCAACGGATATTCCTGTGAAGCGCGAACGTGGCCCAGCTCGCCCGAGGATTCCCAATGAGGAAGTAATGGAGGAAAAAGATGGAGTTATCATCTACGAAGTGCGCTTTGAAAATGCGGCGACGTCCCCACATGTCGCACAACCTCTGTCCGGGCATCGCACAATATTACACATCGGGAACAAGATTATTCGTCTTGCGCGCATTCATGCGGCGGCACTGGACGCAAACCAGAAAATTCAACTAAATCTCAAAGATTCTCTACTGGTTGGTTCGGAAGTGCTCATCTCCAGGGAGGACGGCAAACTCAAAGTGCAGTTCTTCACGCCGAATGAGGAGATGACAAATCTGATAAAGGAGCAGCAGACAGGCCTGCAAAGTCTGTTGGCAAGGCGTTCGCACGGTGAAGTGGAAATCGTAGCAACTTGCCGTCCTCAGGAAGGGGAACCTGACAACAACTCAACTGATTTGTCTGGAGGAGGATCCGATCAAGATCAGGGAGCGGGCGGCAACGCAGAAAACTCATCGGATGAGAGTAACGCAGAAAACACTCCACAAGGCGGAACCCCTTCGGAAGAAGAAGCGGCTGCCTAGGCACAAATCTAAGAGAACGTCGACATGGCGGGGCGCGCAAAGAAAAAATTAGAAAAAGTGACACCACTTTCGCTGGCCAGGGAAAAATGTGGACAAAAGTCCGTTTTCTTTGCCAACGAGGTGTTTTTCACGGCGCGCGTGCTCCGCATGTCTTTCGACGGACGGGAATTCTTCGTTGGCATGCGACCCTGCGAAGATGTGCCACATGCCGGCTTCGTGACTCTCAAGATCGGTTCACAGCTGCTGCAGATTGCCCTAACCAATCTCAGCGAATGTGCCTCCCTTAATGAGCGTCTGGCCACGTTGGCCTTCGAGATGTACCCGGATACCATAAAACAGCATCTTCTGGAAATACTCCTGGAACCATTTCTGACGTCTTTGGAGGCTTGGGCCGGCGTTCCAGTCACTGTGCAAAATCTTAATTTCCGTAAAAATTCCCAACTTGCTAAGGCACTGACAATGCGCTGCATGTTCACGCTCTACGACGGCAACCCCTTCGAGGGGAAGGATGTTCCAGCGCTGCTACACGGCACACTTGCCGCAGGGACCGAATTGGCCGAACGCTTTCTCGTGTCCCTTCGCGCCATTCCCAGAGTCCCATACCGCTTCTACGGATGCGCCATTCCGCCCTGCCGCAATGTGGTTTCCACGCTGCGCATGCCAACGGAAGAGGTCCGTTCGCTGCGCGCCGGCGATGTAATTCTCTTGGAAGATACGGGTGGCATTATCGATGGCGGCCGCACTCTCATTGGAATCTCTCCCTATGCCATTGAGTGTACGCAGGATGGCGCACAAATGACCGTTTGCAAACTGCGAAAGGCAAGTGAAACGGCAATTCTGTAAAATTTTGTTTTTTTCAATTGCGCTTGTGTAACGGCGTGAATACATTGCGCGGAAGTAGGAGGTATCGTGATGGCTGAAGAAAAGGATGAGGAACTAGAGGACGAAGAAGAGGATGAGGCCGACGAGGAGGAAGGTGAAGAGGAAGAGGAAGAAGACGAAGACGAAGAAGAGGATGACGAAGAAGATGATGATGATTGGGGGATAAACGATGATGACGACGAAAATGAAGATAGTGAGGCAAAGGAAGGTGAAAATGCAGAAGAAGATGCCGCGGATGAAGATGTGAGCGGAGGCGAAGAGGAAGACAAAGACGAAGAAGAAGAGACCGGTGAGGAAGATGGCGAAGACTCCGCGGAGGGCTCTGCGGAAGAAGAGGACGCAAAAGAGGAGGAGGCAGAAGAGGCAGAAGAAGGTGATGCTGCGCCTGCTCCCGTGCTCGAAGAAGGTGAGGATGGAGAAGAGCAAGATGCAGGCAGCGTTCTCGCGGAATCTCTGAGTATGCCCATCCACGAACGGGCGGAGGCGACGCGCAAGGAAGTAAAATATGCAGCCACGGCACCGCGCAAAGTGGGTGGCATAGACATTGGGTCCCTGGAGGTTGTGATCACCTTCGACCTGGGCGACGTGCGGCTTTCCATGAAAGACCTGGAAAGCATCAAGGAGGGATACACATTCACACTCGAGAGAGCCAACGACGAATTTGTTACATTGCGAGCCAACGGGATGCCAATCGGTCGCGGCCGTCTCATCGACGTAGATGGGCGCATCGGCGTGCAGGTGGAAAATTTAAACGATTGAAAAAGTGGAACTGCCATGGAAGTCGTGCCGAGTACATTTTACAACTATGATCCGATTACCGTTATTCTTCTTCTGACGGTACTTGGCGTTGCTCCATTTTTTTTACTGATGGTGACTTCCTTCGTGAAATTGGTCATCGTCCTAGGACTTGTCCGTAACGCATTGGGCACACAACAAGTTCCTCCAAATCTCGTACTGAACGGTTTAGCGCTCATTATAACGATGTACATCATGGCGCCGGTGGGAAAGGAAACCATGGCCATCGCCGCAGCGCAGGAATTTTCCATACAAAATGTAAAAGAATTGCCGAAATTTTTACAAACAGTTGGAGAACCGCTGCGTAACTTCCTTATGAAGCATACGTCCCCCAGCAATCGCGGTTTCTTTCTCGGTGCGGCAGCACGCCTGTGGCCTAAAAAGGATGTGGAAAATTTAACTGCTTCGGACTTTCTCATTCTCGTTCCGGCATTTACGGTGAGCGAATTAACAACGTCATTCCAAATCGGCGTACTTCTATTTTTGCCATTTATCGCCGTGGATATCGTCGTGTCCAATGTTCTCATGGCGCTCGGCATGATGATGATGTCGCCGATGACAATCTCCTTGCCGTTCAAATTGATGCTGTTTGTCCTCGTGGATGGCTGGTCAAAACTCATCGAAGGCCTTGTCCTCACTTACACGTAGAGGGTGGAAATTTTTGCAAAAATTAGAAATTTTAAAACTTTTTTTTCGTCAGTTGGCTGCTAGTTTGCGCCCATGAGTACCGTTGTTCGCCATTTGCCAGAGGTGGTCATCAATCGCGTTGCTGCCGGAGAAGTGGTTGAGCGTCCATCGGCGGTGGTAAAAGAGCTTGTGGAAAATGCAATCGATGCCGGAGCCACGATCGTCGAGGTAAGTTTTCGACGGGCCGGAAAGGACACCATCATTGTGCGAGACAACGGGAACGGCATGAGCCGCGAGGACGCACTGCTGGCAATGGAGCGGCACGCAACCAGTAAGATTTTTTCCATGGAAGATTTGGAGAAAATCGCATCATTCGGCTTTCGCGGAGAAGCACTGCCGTCTATTGCGAGCGTTTCTTCGTTCACTTTGAGCACCCAGCGCGACTGTGACGAGGTCGGGACGGAAATTTTAATCGAGGATGGCCTCCGCCGCTCCGTGCGTGAATGTGTCATTTGTCCCGGTACGCATATCCGTGTGGCACACCTATTTCAGTCCGTTCCAGCCCGTCGAAAATTTTTGAAAACGGACCAAACGGAGGCCAACCACATCATCGAGATCGTCCGATCCTTCGCCATCGCCTTTCCACGGCTGCAATTTCGCCTGCACAACGGTACGAATCTATGTTTCGAAACTCTTGGCCAGGAAACGCTTGCCAGCCGCCTCCAGCGACTTTTCGGGGAAAATTTTCTCCGCATGTTGTTGCCCGTTTCCGGCGAAGCCGATGGCCGTCGCCTGTCCGGATTCGTGCTCAATCCTCTGGCAGACCGTCGCGCGAGCGCTGAAATGTACTTTTTTGTCAATCACAGAGCCGTTGTGGCCAAGGAGTTAAAGGAATGGCTGCTGGAAGTGTATGCGCCATTTTTGCCGGGTAGTCGCGCAGTCGATTGTGTTTTATTTTTGGAACTTCCTCCGCAGCAAGTGGATGTCAATGTGCACCCAACGAAACGTGAAGTCCGCTTTTCCAATCGCTTGCAATTGAAGACGTTTTTTACGGAAACGCTGAAAAGCGCGCTGCGCGAAATTTTGCCGCGTGGATTGGTGCTGGCAACGACCGAGCGCCTTGCGGAGGTTACAGAAGCACAAACAGGTGATCCGGAATTGGAAGTGGCTTCGGAAGAGAGCGTTCTAGAACATTGTCGAGACCTCTGCCGTCCGGCCATTGATGAGTGTTTACCAGCTCGTAGAGAAATAATTGCGTCTCCTAGAGTTCGTCTCCACGGCAGAACCACAGCGGCGTGCCGGGCTCCCATTGCGATGAAAGAGTTCGAAAGCGAAGGCATGGCCGAGGATGGGACCGAAAATGAGAAGATAGATGACGTTGCAGATGATGTCTTTAGGGGACAGAAATTTGGCGAACAAAATCAATTTACAACTCCCGCTGTGATACGTGACCGAGGAATCTTAAACTGGCGCTACGTGGGAAAACTAGATGCTCACTGCGCCCTCTTTTCCAGCGATGGAGGATTGATTTTCTTTGACTTACGCGCCGCTGCCATCCGCATTCACTACGAAAAACTACGCGCAGAAGTGGATCAACTCCCTCAGCAACACCTACTTATGCCAATCCAGTTAGATCTGCGGCACCATGAGTTGGAAGATATTCCCGCGGCCTTGGCTGAACTGCGTGCCGTGGGCTTCGACATCGAGGTTCTGGAAGAGCAAATTTGCATGGTTTCCGCCATCCCGCTCTGGCTCGACGAACATTCCGGCGAAGCATTTCTCTACGATTGGCTTATTTTACAGAGGAAATGTTGTAGCGGTCTGCGCACGGAATTTCTGCTAAAATTGGCCGCACGACACGGCAGCGAGGGTCGCACACCGGCGACGGAACGGGAAATTACCGAACTATTAAACTCGCTGATGCACTGCGACATTCCAGCGCTATCTCCAGACGGCACAGCAATTTATTTCGAATTGTCCAACGGAGACATCCAGCGGCGCTGGGCGCGCAATGCCTGAAAGCCCACGAAAACACACAAAACACCCGAAAAACCGCAAAAACCAACTATGTTTTGGTGCCAGAGGGCGGGTTCGAACCGCCGGCCAAAGGCTTATGAGTCCTCTGCTCTACCACTGAGCTACCCTGGCTTCGTTGGCATTTGATAGGTGCGACGTGCGGCATTGCAAGTCATTTTTCACGGAAAATCGCCGGACCGCGCCGAAGAAAAAAATTTCAATTGACTTTTGCGAAAAATTTTTCGTCTTCGCCCCGTGAGTCGCACAGTGATTGCTCTGGCCGCTGGAATCAGTTCGCGATACGGAGGCGTCAAACAGCTGGAACGTTTCGGCCGGGATCGGCGCATATTGCTGGCACACACACTTCAGATGGCAATTGTTCATGGCTTTTCCCGGGCCGTCTGCGTCATCCGAGAGGAAATGCGCGGTCCGATGGAAGCGGAACTTTGCCATTTGCGCGAGTTCATTGAAATTGACTATGCGGTACAGCGCGTGGATGATGTGCCGTCGGGGGTCTTCATTCCGGTTGAACGAAAAAAACCTTGGGGGACGGCACACGCGGTGTTCGTTGCGAGGAACTTTGTGCGAGGGAGTTTTTTAACTGTAAATGGTGATGACTATTACGCGCCAGGTGTGTGGGAGTGTCTGGACGAAGTTCTTGCGCAGCACCAGGATGCTTCGGCGATGGTGGCCCATCGACTTTCCGCGACTCTGCCAGATAGTGGCCCAGTTTCCCGCGGCATTTGCGAATTTGCCGAGGGATATGTGCGCAAAATCCGGGAATTTTCAACCATTGCACGGGCGGAAAATCAAAGAGCTGTCGATGCGCGCACTGGAACAATCTTTCACGCCGATGTGCCAGTTTCCATGAATTTTTTTTACCTGCAACCGAGTGTGTTACATCTTTTTTCCGCGGAAGCACGGGCGTTTTTTGCGCAGCCGGATGACGTTCTTCTGGACGCCGAGTGGCAACTGCCCGCGGTCATCGACGCGCTATTGCAAAAAAGAAAAATGATTTTACGCGGCGTCGTTGCCGATTGCCCCTGGTGCGGGTTGACCCATGCAAGGGATCGCGAGGCACTGGAAAAATTTCTGGACGAAAGTTCTTCCAAACCAAATTTACGATCATAGATCACACAGGCCATTACCCATGAGCAACATCGCTTGAGCACCAGCATTGGCAATCGCAGCTGGCGCGATAAGCATCACACCAAACGCGAAAAAACAAAACTGTACAGGACAAAATAGGCTCCATAAAATCCTGCATATAATATTCTCTTCTAACACATCAATAGCCATGCCTTTCCATGCCTTTTTTAAAATGTCTACGGTGCAATTCGTCACAGTTTGCTCTTTGGTACACTGGATATGATCGTCCTCGTCAAAGTTCTGCGGAAGAAATGCGCAAATCCAAGTATGCACATCCATAATCGCGTCGGCAGCAGCTATGCCTGTTTTAGATTTCAATAGAACAGAAATTATCGCCAACGTGCTAGCAGCTCCTACAAACACTACTAGCAATGCATTTTGTGCCAGTGTTGATATTGCTCTTACAGGGAAAAAAGCTAACCACATAACATTTGAGATCGCTTGGTTTGTTTCCTCAAATTGTCCACCCCATGCTGTTGTTACTCCATTAAGCACATTACGTACAGTACTCATAAAACAAGCCTTATTGGGGAATAGACACGAAAAAATGCCGGACCTGTCAATGAAAAAAGTTCTTAAATTGGAAAAATTTCATGGATATAACTTTATGTTGGTCCCATAGCCATTCGGACCGACGTTGTCATCGAGTAGCACAGGATTAGACCCGTTGCATAATTCTTGAAATTTGGCATCTAAGGCTGCTTCCTGGTCGATGTTCTTGAATTTTGCAATGGGGTCTATTATGCTGAACGATCATAGAGCACACAGGCCATTGCCAATGAGAAACATCGCTCGAGCACCAACTTGTACGATAGATACTGACGTGATAAGTACACTGAATAATGTGAATAAACATAACCGGCAAATCATAACTAAACACATCGGAGCTCTGTACGCAATATTCCATTTTATCGCATTTGGAGGGTAGTACTGCTTCTCATTTTCCGAAACGCTTATATCACCAGTTTTCACCTGTTCTTCCGGAGAATCGAAATCGAGGATAAGAAAAAAGCTTGGGAAGCACTTCGTGACCCAATTACATATTTTGACAATCGACCAAAGAATCTTAAAACCTGTTTCAAATTTCAATAAAACAAAAATTGTTGTAAATATGCCAATAACGCTCACATAGGCTGTGACAAATGCATTTTGTGCCAGTGTTGATATTGCTCTTACGGGGAAAAAAGCTAACCACAAAAAATTTGAGAGCAGCGGGTTTGTCATATCAAATTCTCCCTTCCATGCTACTGACACCCCATTGCATATAGCATATAAACAACTGCTCGCCAACGAACCAAAACCTGACCGACCAACATTTTCCACACTCATAGAAAGCACCCCTAATCATCGCAGTGACGTAAGAAAAACAGCGGGAAAGTCAATGGAAAAATTTCTTAAATTGTAAAATTTTTACCGAAATACTTTGGGAAGCATAGCCGTTTGAGACAACGCTGTCAATTCAACTGAGTACATGTAATTTTGCAGTAGTCCAAAACACAGCCATAGGAAACTGACTACGGATCGTATTGTTTATAAATTCCGCCGCCAAGAAGTCTATCTTCGCTGTAAAATGCCAGCGTTTGCCCAGGCGCCAGTGCACGCTGATGCTTTGAGAATTGCACATGTGCACATCCATTATCTTCGAAGTTGATCAAAGCTTCGACGGCCGGATCACGGAATCGCACTTTCGCAGAGAGATGCCGTTCGCCGCGCAATGGTTCGCAGAGAAAATTGATGTCACGCAGGCGAATGGAGTCTGTCCATATGCCATTTCCGCGGTCCGATTCGAAGGCAACGATGAGGTGGTTTTTTGCGATGTCTTTGCCTATGACGACATATTTTTCGAAATCGCAATTCGATGGCACGCCGATGCCCTTGCGCTGGCCGAGGGTATAGTGGAATAGTCCCCGATGCCGTCCCAGGACGCGGCCATTTGCGTCGATGATATCGCCCGGTTGCGCTTCGATGTGCCGGTCGAGAAATTGTCCGATGGAAATTTTCCCACCAAGAAAGCAAATGTCCTGGCTATCGCGCCGCTCCGCGTTTGGCAGTCCGATGCGCTGGGCCAGTGCACGCACCTGTATTTTCGTCATTTCTCCGAGGGGGAAAAGTAGATTTTCAAAGGTTTCCCGGCGCACGTGCGCAAAAAAGTAGGATTGGTCTTTGCTGTCGTCCCGACCGGCGTGCAGCACAATTTCTCCATCTACGCCACGCAGAAGCCGGCAGTAGTGTCCCGTTGCCAAAAAAGCGCAATTTAGGGAACGGGCATGGTCTAACAAATATCCAAATTTAATAAAACGGTTGCAGAG
>JAITFC010000056.1 GCA_031281635.1 Puniceicoccales bacterium
ACTTGCTGATGTACGGGTACTTCCCATCCCACTTTCCCGCAAACTCTTCCAGCCTTTCGAAGCCATCCATATAACTCAATGGGACCGTTGCAGCTTCGCACGGTCTTCTTGGACGTGCCATTGCGATAATTTGGTCGCCCACCAGCTTTCTGCTCGTTTTTATTGAAGCCGAGATGCTGCTTAAGTTCTTCGTCGTACATGAGTTCGATCATGTCCTTCTTTAGCCTACAAAACGCTGCCTCGAGCTCTGCTGTGCCTGTGAAATTTCCGAGCAAATCTCGGAGTTTCGCCTGATATTCTGCCCTTTGGGCCAATTCTTCTTTCGTTTTTTCATCTACAAACTCTCCATAAAAAGGATTGTATGGAAATTTTACGTTTACACAAGTCTTATTTCGCTCCCTTCTAGAATCTGCAATGGCGGTGGTTTGGCAATTATCATTTCGTAAGCATCTACGGTTATTTGTTCTTGGAAAGGATCTTCGAATATACATGAAATTTGTGACGCGATGAAGAGTGTTTCCATGCCGTTCTGCGCGCTATAGATTGCTTCGCAGTTGACGCTAATTGTGCCGTCAGTGTTCTCTTCGACGGTTAGGAAAAATTTTGGTGTTTCACGAGCAAATGCGTCTTTTACGGCGTTCGCGTACTTCGATGCACACAGCGAATCCTCGGCTGCTATTAGGGCGTGAGTTAGAGCGCAGAACATCCGCGCTCCTCGCACATCATCATATTGTGCTATTTTGCGCAATTGTTCAATTGTATTGAGTGTTGATGAGGGACGCAGGCTGTACTCTTTGCCATCGATCGTCAAGGCAATAGTTTCTACGTCATAAAATACATTTTCAAAACTATGTAATTTTTTTCCTATGGGTGCCATAATAGTACAACCATTATCTCCTTGCGTGAACCATTCTATCGGGCATGGTGTGTCATATATAGACAATGAACAAAGCCATCTTTGCATTTCCTCTCTGCTTTCAATAAATGCATGATCAGGAAATTGTAAAAGAATGTATTCGTCCGGAATGTTTCCTATTGCTTTTGCTAGATGTGTCAGTCGGTCGTCAGCTTGCCGTAAAATGCCACTTTTATCGAAAATGTTTGCCATTCGTTCCGGGAAATTGGCCAATGCGGTTGGGAAATCTGTGAAAACAGGTTGGGCTAGGTTTATGCCTTGTGGCAGCCGAACGGCATTGCCATTCAAATTTACCTCTGCTGTAAATACTGCATTTGGGTTACCGTGCTGAAACACCAGGAGATGCAGCGTCGGATTGCGGCCAGGCGGTGCATATATGACCAATTGCACATTAAATCCCGGCAAAATTGCCAAGGGAGTTCCGTCATACGACGCTAGGTATAGGCCGCCGGGAAGGTTAGTGTCTTTTTGCGTTTCAAAGCGATAAGGTTTTGTTAATGATAGCGTAATCTGGATTGAAGCGATTGGTGCATCTGAAAAAAAATCATGGACGTAGACGTATGATCTCTGACATGGCGCCAGTGCGCGTCTTTTCTGGTCGAAAAGGCGTTGCGAAATTTCGCGATGGTCATTATTGTAAATAGCCACGCCAAGCGTGATAACCGCTGCAAATAACAATATGGAAGCTAATACGATGAGGGCTACTCCACTCGCATAAACAAGCGATATAATTAGACCCAATGCTAGAGCTCCACAAGCAGCAAAGCAGATAATTGCGCGAGTTTTGTATGTGCTGATTAAATTTTTAATGCTATCAAGGTTGGCATTTTCTGAAAGAAGCCATGACGGATTCCTTTCACCAGCTCCAGAAACTCCTCCCGCATCCATACGGCATCAGTATGACCCATATGATAAATTTTGTCGAGAAAAATTTACTTTCGCTCTTCCAAAATGATGTATCAAAAAGACATCTTCTTTCCCCTTAACTGTTTAGACGCTCCGAGCGAGAAGCCGAAAGTTTTTCCTTTGAAAAATTATTGACTATAAATTCTTCTTCCAAATTATGACATCGTGCGTAATCAAATCGTAAAAATTGCGATTTTCTGCGCTGGCACATTGTTCTCTGCTGGTGGTGTCGCAGGCATAATTGTTACGTGCGTAGCTATGTCAACGGCAACGAAGTGCGGTAGCGTGTTTTTATTGACAGTTGCCGGCGCCTGTCCTCCCGCGTCCATAGCAATTGCCACATTTTTCGCAATTTTGGGTATCATTTTGATTGCCTACTGCATATATGCCAACAGACATGCGAATGATGCCTTGGGGTCGGAGGAGGTGGTAGAAGAACCTGAACAGCTGGCAGAAGAACCTGAACCGCCGATAGAAGAGCAAAGTCCACAAGAGGTTGGAATTCGCGCCAGTGACGTAGCAATATTAGAGGTGTTGCGTGCTCGCCGGGAGGATTCCGATAATCCTGAATTCATGGATCGTTTGACAGCGTTACAGAAAGAATCCTCATCCTTACGCGTTACCAGCCTGGAGGCCTCTGGAATTTCTCCCGATGAATTGGATCTATTGCTCTACTTGGGCATCGATGTGGGGGTCGGCAACGTAGCACAGGCTGCAGATTGTCTAAGTGACTTCGAAATGGGGCGCGGGTACACGCGTTCCCTATTTGTCCATGGTCGTCCCACAGAGGGAACTGCCAGGGAATTCCGATCGGGGGCATGCCTATTCGTCGAGGCCGGCGAAAAATTAGATGCACGAGCTGCGGCTTATTGCCGCCGAAACCACATACCTGTGTTATATAATTCTTACAACTTTCTGCGATTGGAACCTGAGGCCATAGTGCTGTACACATCCATAGCTGATCTGGCAACATTTTCCCCTCCGCCCACCTACTTGGTTGTGGCATCCTATGACATCGACTACGCGAATGTAATATCCATGCGAAAACATTGTTCCGTACTGTTAGTGCCTCCGAATATGGCAGGAATTGACGCCAAGCAAATTTTTTTGTTGCGTCCAATAGGAGAATCCTCGCTCTGTGGAAGAGGCAAGTTGACTGGCTGTGTGGTTAAGAAGACGCAACACCTTTCTCCGGCAAAATATCGGGCTCTACTGTGGAAGGCACGGCGGCACGAGGTATGCGTGCTTTTGCAACGGGCAACACCGTCGGGCATAAGTTGCACTCTCCCTAATTTCGAGACTGTTTACAGAGATCATCTGCGTGTTTCCGCGGCTGCTCCGATTCCTGATGCCAGTTCCGATGACCGTGCCGCACATGTTCCTCCTTTGATTTTGCGTCCACATTCTGATACCGTCAGCTGGCTTGGACAGACATTGCAAATGGCCGAAATTTCCGTGCAAGATTCGGGAGATACTCCCATTTGTAGAGGTGTTTTTTCAGCCCAGGCAATAGATTTTGCCATAAATAATTTGCAATTAATTGTAGAATGGGAAGCGGATCCACCCGTAGTAGGAAGGGAAATTATGAGGAAACGTGAGATCGAAGTCCTTCTTTCCCGGCAGCCTCCCATTAGTGACGACGAGTTGCGAGCTGCAGTAGCTGGGAAAATGCTAGAAATTCATGGGATTGGACAGCCAATTGACGTAGAAACCGTTAGAAAATTGCACGAACTTGGTGCGAGTATACGCTTTAGGCGCAATAGGGCAACTTTCGATTGCTAACACGCTACCCCAGGCATAGGCACTTGCATTGATGCCGGCATTGCGGGTTGTGGTGTCGTTCCAGACCCAACAGCACGCCCCTAATGCAAATTAGCTTTTGATTTCCTTGTGGAGCGTATGTCTGCGGAGGAAAGGATTATACTTTTTCTTTTGCACCTTTTCCGTTTGCAACTTCTTATTGCGCGTTGTCATATAGCGGGAAACCGGCTTCCCTTCGGCGCGGGCTTCCGTACATTCGATAATCACATGTTCTCTCGGCATGGTGCTGCTATGGGAAAGCATTTCACGGACCGAGTCAAGAGCATTATTGTTTTTTTGTCTTCCGCTTGCCCGTACGCTTTGGCGTCTGAGCTGCTCCATCGTCACTTGCCGCATATTTTTTTTGCCGCATTCGCAGGCGCCGTGCATCTTCTCTGGACGTGCTCGCCAAGTCTTCGTATTCGAAAATTTCGCGACCAATTACGTATTCAAAGATATCTTCGATTGTCAAAACGCCGATGATTGCGTGATTAATATCTTCTATGAGAGCAATTTGCTGAAAATGCTGCAGTAAGATTTCCAAGGCCGCGGAAATTTTCGCGTCCTTCGGGATTCGCACAACGTCTTTGACGAGAGAGCGCACAGATAGATCGTGCTTGTCCGCAGCCATGGCTTCCAGCAAGTCCCGGCGACGGACGATGCCGATGAAATTTGTGCGTTCTCCGGTGAAGACCGGAATGCGGCCGTGGGGGATTTCCTGGTGCCTGCGAAAGACCTCGCCAATGGTTTGATTCGCGTTGATGGAGAAGATCTTACGCGATGTAATTGACTCCACCTCCAGGTCGTCCAGCGTGAGGGAATGCTCCACCATATCGCATTCGATGCGGCTTAGAATGCCATCTTTGACTCCGCGCCGGGCCGTCAAAATAATTGCTTCGTCGGAAAGTGCGCTGCTCGTTCTTTTTTTGGGCAAGAAAATATCAACAATTTTTGCGCACACGAAAGCAATGGGGTACATAACCCAAGTGATGACGCGTATTGGATAAACGGACCAATAAATGAGCCGGCGGCGATAGTAGATGCCGAGAACCTTAGGCAAAATGTCCGTAAATACGAAGCCGACGATTGCCACGCCGAAGGAAAAGGGCAGCACAGACTGGTCGCCGTAGTGTGTCTCCATCAGCGAACCGAGAATAACGGAACACATGCAGGTTGCGCCGGTATCGATGGCCAATATGGCAGCCAGTGATCGGTCGGTGTGCTCCTGGAACGATTCAAATAATTTTCCGAGATGCGGCGAACGGCTTTTTAATTTTTCCACCTCCGCAACCGTTGCCCCGACGAACAAACCGTCCAGCAGCGATGCGCCGAATGAAAAAAACATCATTAGGAAGAGAACACATAGAATTTCAGCCACGTGTTTTCTAGGGTTACGCAAAATTCTACGACGTCAATCAAATTTTTTAGTGCGAAAGTTTCGCCGATGGAATTTCTCTTTTGCAAGTCCTTCTCCGTTTAGGAAAATCATGGCGAAAGGAGTCGCATGAGTGAATGATTCTGCGAAAAAATAGTGCAAAAAAACTATCTTGACTTTTTGTGCCGCCGTAGCACTTGTGGCTAGGCGCTGGTTCGCAATTTGCCTGATGGTGTAACGGTAGCACACTGGATTTTGGTTCCAATTGTCCAGGTTCGAATCCTGGTCGGGCAGCCAACAATTTTGCTTTTCAGTGAAATTTGAAATGTCAAATCCGTCAACGCGAACGGCATTACACTTCATCCACAACGCGGTAGATTGCTACTTGTCCGCGATCCCGCTCCGGGGCATTTGCCAGGGCATCGTCCTGGGAGAGACTTTTGCCCACCTGGTCCTCATCCCAAACATTGTACAACTCCTCAGCGTGGGCTGATGGGAGCACATTGGACACGTCGACGGCCATAATTCTCTGCACGTAATTCAGCGTAGAGCGCAGGTGCCCCTTGAACTTTTCACATTCTTCCGGTCGCAATTCGATGCGTGCCAGGGTCACAATCGCATCCATATCGATGGACTCCACGTCAACTTGCTCATCCTCATTCCCCATGCATCTCCAACTGCCGAACGCGCCCGCCATTGCAAGAAAATTTTCCCATTTTTTTCGAGACCTCATCCTGCCAATGCAGGATTTACTTTCCATCCGGGGTAAACCCAATTCACAATGTCAATGTCAAAGTGAACGGAACTGCGATGCTCACGCTTAAAAAAAATCTCGATTGTGCGCACTGCCGTTTAAAAAGGTTTCCAAAAATCCAGTAGGATATCTTTCAAAATGTGTAAATTTTCCCGCAAAATCAGTCCTCGCAGTGCCAATGATTCCGTCGTCGGCAGGATGAAAAATGGCTCGACCGGTGGCACAAAGGCTTCGAGTGCGACGTTGCTGCGTTCGCCTAGACTGCCGTTCGAAGATAGCGGGCAAATAATTGCTTTTTTTGCGGAAATCGGCACCATGATATGACATTCTTGACCGTGAAATTCCCCTGCGATGTAACGCGCTGCCAATTCGAAGGCGTCGCAGCGGTCAATCGCATTTTGGTGTTGAAGAACCTCCAATGTGCGCGCGAGCATTTCCGTCGCACGAAGTCCGCCACCATTCCCCGGACCGACGCAAAGTAACGTACGCATAACATCATTCAGGCGCAATTTCCGCCGTTCCAACGCCTCCCGCAACGCCTCAAAAAGAATTTGCGGCGGGCAGTGGTTCACTTCAAAAAGTTCTCCACCGCCGTCCGGAAAAAACAGGCCAACGCGGTAGTATTTTCTAGAACCGTCCAAAAATAGCGCGCAGAGATTCCGCCCCATTGACGGAACAATTTGTACTTTGTTGAGAAGATTGCCAGGAATTTTAAAAAAAATACGTTGCCGACATTCCTCGACCCAAACAACCCCTAAGCCGCAAAGTCAACGATCTCTTTATGAGAGTGTGTTTTCTGTGCAGACTTCTGAGAAAAATCTTCGAGCGGCGGTTTTGGACTGAGACAAAGCTCCACGAAAGCTCGGACAAATGGTCTGGTTTTGTCATATACTCCGTACACTTCCTCGAGATCCTTGGGCAATATGGCCTCTCTGACATAAGGCTGGAGCGGCCTGCGAGGTGACGACAGTCGTTCAAAACCCGGCCATTCTATCACCTCTGTGTCCGATCCCGTCCTTTGCACTTCTTGGTAGAAGTAACCATGTATTCCATCAAGCACCTGAAACAATTCTGCAAATACCGTAAAAACTTCCCAATTTCGGAGAAGTGTCGCATGAAGATCATAGTCGTCAAGCGCTGCGGCTAGGGAAAGCAATTGGACAAGGATCGTAGCAAGGTACGTCTCAATGATCGATATATACCAATCTACGCGCAGAAGATGCGCATCCCCCGGAATTTCAGTTCTTAGGAGCTGGTAAGTCAAGTGTTGCAAATTCGATATGACTGCGAGAATATTCGCAGACCATTCATCACTGAGGACCGATGGTGCTCCTGCTCTAATTTGATTTGCACACTCTTTTAAACCCCGTACGGCGCATTCTCGATCTTTTTCTCCCAGCAATGCCACTGGTCCCCCAGTTAGTCCGGCCAAACCAGCTTCCATACGCCCAATGCGCTCATCATATTCGCCCAGCCAAACATGTGTTCTCCGAATTTTGTCTCTCGGCTGAATTGCTAACTGCTCTAAAACATCCACCAAATTATCAAATCCTTCTTGCATAATTCTCAGGATGTCCGACAAATTAACATTGCCGGCGAATATTTGAGGTATATCTTTTGCGAAGTTATTTAACTTACATGCTATCCGTTGTATCTGATTAGCGTCAGAGAGAGAGTCTCTTATAGTATCTTTCACGAAGAGAAATGTTGCTAGTGCTGCCCACATAACATGACACACTATTAAGTATGTTATGAATCCGAGATATGTTTCTGACAATGATATTACCATAATCGACATGACGACGAATGCTAATCCAAACAATATTCCATATTGCCTATACGTCTCTGCATACATACCGAACAAAGCTGGTATCAAGCGCATGGGATTCAGCAGACTTATGAGACGACAAATGGCAATTTTTGAAAACTCATAAACACAAAATATGGAATTCGCATGTGGCAATGGCGTAATAATTGGAGAATTATTTCCCACAGTAGTATGAAAAATTTCCGAACTAGAGGCTGTCGTCAAATAAGCATTTGACATCTGGAAACATACAATAACATCCGAGGACGATGGAAAACGAAGACATACATCGTCATGATATTCCGGATGCCGCTTGGATAAAATTAGAGCCACTGCTCCCCGGTCGACGGGGGATGCGAGGCCGGCCGGCGGAAAATAATCGTCGCTTCATGAACGCGGTCAGATGGATTTT
>JAITFC010000094.1 GCA_031281635.1 Puniceicoccales bacterium
ACATGTGTGTCTATTATATCAGAACATAAAAATCCTGCAATAAATATTGTTGCGTAATTTCTAAAATTTTCGATGCCATCGAAACAGGCGAATGGCGACGAACCACGCGCATCGCAAGTTATGCCAAAATGGCAGAGATGGCAAACAAAATTTTCGCTTTTCGCAAACCTCAATGCTAGATCTAACGCGGATCAATCTTCACGCGCACAAATCTGTCTTCTCTATGCGTCAGCGCCGCTCTTACGTAGCACCTTTTGAGAGCGGGAACGAGCGCCCAGAAGGATAACGCGGAAAACAAAACCACCACCGACCATAGTGCCACCTCGCCGCCCGTTCCCCCTTCCATATGCCCAATGTAGGCAAAACTAACGGCTATGCCTGTGACCACAAGAAACATCATGGACACTACGCCGCAACTAACCGTGTAGTGCGGCGTCAGGCAGCAGATGCTCTTCTCAATCTCAAGCGCATCAACGAGTAAATCCCCATCATGTTGGCCGATAATACCTCTCCTGACCTCGTCGCAAATAACATCCTGCAGACGCTCAATTTCCGCATCGCGCTCGCCGGGACATTTTGTCACTATGGGTAAATATTCAATCGTCCTTGTGACCCCATCGTCTGCTATCGTTCTATGCTGACTAATGGCACCGCACACAAGGATACTTCGCGGATAACCATATTCATCGAAAAAAGCCAACGGTGGATTACTGAACCTGCTTTCCTTGAAACGCGGGCTACTCGGACGCACTATAACATTGCCACAACTATCCATGTCTTATTTTCCCTTTCTTGCAATCTCTCAACACAATTATGACGACAGAAATATCCTATTTCCTCTCCGCATGCGTTCTTTAATTACACAAGACTCATCGCCCCTTCGTGATTGCTTTCCTGACGCCTCAGCCACGCGTGCCAGCAGCAGCGCCTCATTACCGCGGTCATCGATACGCAGGCAAATAAAGCACACACACCGACCGCAGACCACGCAGCCGGGTAGTCGCCTTCCGTAGAACTAACAAAATAGCTAACAAAACCGTACATTGCCCCAGCCATCACGACCCAGAAGACCATGAACACGGGCGCGGTAGTTGGCGTCATGCAACAGCAACTTTTCTCGCTTTCCAATGCGCTATGAAGGATATCCCTGTCGTGCTGGGTGATGGCTCCGCGCCCACATTCCGCATCGAGGAGTTTCTGCAACCCGGTAATTACTTTCGTACGAAAGAATGGACCATCGTTGCGAAACCTCGGAAATCCCTGCGAGGGTGCACATATGCTACAACAGCTGCGTCCATTGAGAGCCTCGCAGACCAATACCTGACTCGGTCGTCCGTATTCGTCAAAAAACTGCAATGGCATCTCTCGAAATAAACCACTTCCTCCTCCAACATTACTCATTATTCCACACTCCTTACCAGTGATGGATAGATGGCCTTTGCGGATGGGGATCAATCAAAGAATAAGTGTTTTACGCATTTTCCACACATGCATTCAAAATTAACAAACTGTCGCAGAATTTCCTTCCGAACGGACCCTTTGCTGCTATATTACATCGATGGATTTAATCTGTGTGTGGCTATTTTTTATCGGATTTGGCTGCGTGTTCACCGCTTTTTTCCGCAGAAATGGCGTCCATGCGGCGACGATCACCTTTGCTCTCTTCTTGCAGTGCACTGCTTTCGTGGCCATTGATTTTTTCCCGTTTTCCGGCCTAGCGTGGAAAATGCATCTTCTCGGGATTTTCGGTCCGCTTGGTTTTTTCCCTTTTTGCTTTCCGTTGCGCGACGACAGTGCCAATGGAAAGCGAGTTCTATGCCGTTCCTCGCTACAAACTTGCTACGTTTTCGCCCTATATTTTTTCCGTTGGCCCTACTTCTGGCCGCCATTTTCCGTGACCATGCTTGCCCTTCTCACCATCGCCTGCCATTGCCTACTGCTACACGGCGAAGTATTTCTGTGGCGCCAGGTACAATCTTTATTCTCCGCGCAGATCGCTTGGGTTGTTGGAGTGTTTTCGGCCTATCCCATGAATTTCATGGCAACTATCTCCATTGCCGGCACCCCACTTCTCGCCGTCATCGCTCTCCGTCTCTCCCTGCCCAATGACGCCACATGCACCTGCTACGATTTGCGCGGATTTGTGCACCGCAGCGGCATACGCTCTTTTTTCATTGCTCTAGCGCTATTTCTACTCGTTTTTTCCCCAGCAACAGTCCTTGTTCTCACCGCACTGCCAATCCTATCCGCCGTACACTTCGCCTCTGCCCCCATCGCATTCGTTCTACTCACCATCCCTCTCGCCTCCATTGCCCGGCCCCTGGTGCTCCTGATTCTTCGTTCCCATAGCGCTCCGCAGCGCTCTTCCTAATTCCTCCAGTTAAGACGGCGTCCCAGGCTCAAGGTCCTGCGGAAAATTTTACAAAGTGAAGTGATTTGCCAGGACAGTTCCGCTGGGAACGCAGGCGATGCCATCGACGACGGTGCAACCGCCATTTTCGTAGCCATTCGGCTTTCCTTCGGGCGAAATGCGCACGTGATCCCCTATGCAGACGTTGCGGTCTAGGATGGCGTTGCGAATGGAACAATTGCGCCCGATCCCTCCCGGAGCACTGCCCGAGGTGTTGTGCCGCTTTTCGAAAAAATCATTTCCCATCACCAGCACGTGATCCAGCGTTGAATCCTGCCGTATGACAGAGCAAGTGCCGACGATGCAGCGGCGCAGGGAAGCGTGATCAATGAGGCAACCGTCGGCAATAACGACCTGTTCCATGCTGCTTCCGTTGATTTTAGATGCTGGCAAATAGCGCGGTTGTGTGAAAATGGGCCGTTCGGCGTCGAAAAAGTCAAATGGGGGGACGATGTCGGTAAGTGCGATATTGGCATCGAAGAATGAGCGGATGGTGCCGATGTCCACCCAGTATCCCTTAAATAGGTGCGCGTGCATGTGTACGTCACGCTTCAACA
>JAITFC010000016.1 GCA_031281635.1 Puniceicoccales bacterium
GTTTCCAAAGCCATTTCTCAGTCGATTTTCTGGAGTTTTGCCATAGATTCCTCCCTGTCAAGATGTTTTCCGGAAGCCGTGGGGCCTGACCGCAGGAGGAAATTTTTTGCAAGGTGCTAACTCTCATCTTGTTGTGTCGGCGGTTGAATGTTACTGGATTTGCGACATTTTTGAAGATATTTGCTCACAGCTTGTGGGCTGATGCCGAGCAATTTAGCCGCATTCCCCTGGTGATCTCGCGACAGGAACAATGCGCGTGTGATAATTTTCTTGCGGGCATCGCGCAAAAAAAGATCCAACTGAAAGCCATCACCAAGTTCCACTGCGTCAATGAGTTTCATGTTTTTTTGCTTCCATTGTTTTATCAACTTTTCGTTGTAGTGCAGGACATCTCCTTGGGATGAGTACATTTCTTCTACGACTTCTTTTAGCGTGCGGAAATTTTCTTCATAAGAAGATTGCTTCATTTTCTCCAATGCACTCTTTGCGATACGTTTATGTAAATCATTTTTCTGGTTTAAATGAGCTAGAATAGTCAAAATAGATGGGCCGACGTCCGCATTCCGTTGAACGATGTCTGGAAGGGCGATCGTTCTCTGGCGCAACATATTTCGCACATTGGGCACCATGCAATCGAAGAGGCTATCCATGAAATTGATATCAATTGTCAAATAAAAGCGTATGTTGGTTTTTTCTTGCATATACTTCGAAAAGAGGTTCTTACACCACCGAGCGGGTAAAGCTTCCGGATGTAAAATGATAATGCCGGGACCGTACGCATTTGCAGCGGCGGCTACCAAATCGTCAACGCTAGCGTATTGTGGTGCAGATGCATGCTCGCGACAATCTAGAATTTGCAGAGACGTAGAACCACAGGTGCCAATGCGATGCAACAATTTCGCAAAAGTTTTTTTCCCGACTCCAGCCATGCCGGCGAAGAGCACTGGAAGGCCATTCGCACTCACCTCTTCGACAGCGCACAATACCTTCTTTAGAGCGATAGAGTTTCCGGAAATTTTCGCCTCACGCACCATTTCCTCGAAGGTTCGTGCGACATTGGCGCACAACATGTTATTACTATCGTGGAAGTTTTGAAAAATCTCTTCGTCGATCAGACTTAATGCTGCGCACGATCGCCTTTCCATTGCGTGCTCTATAAACATATAAGAATTAAATAAATTCATAGGGATAGTGCATCTCCTTAAATATTTTGAAAAGTCAAGTTTTTACTGCAATTTTTTCCGTGTTTTTCTAAAGAAAGTTGCTAAGGCTTTTCGAAGTTTCCAAAATTCGTTTTTGGTGATATTTTTCGTCACATTTGCAGAAATATGGATTCCCATGGAAACCCTGAGAGTGCAAGATGTTAAAATTTTTCTCGCCGAGATCAAACTTTCGGACAAAACGGCGGTGTGCACGCAATCAATCGCACATTTGTCGCACTTTCAACGCCGCAGGGAGTTTCCGGCATTGCCGTGGTTCGAATGTCGGGCGGACTGTGTTCCGATGTGTTTGAAAAAATTTTTGGCCATAGGCCTGTGCCAAGACGCGCACACTTCGGAATTTATCGCAATCTCATGGATGAAGAATTGGATGACGTAGTGGTCACCTATTATCGCGGGCCGAGCTCTTTCACTGGCAACGACATGCTGGAGATTTCATGCCACGGCAACCCTATCATTATCTCACACATTTTGGAAGATCTGTGCGCGCGGGGATTTCAACTAGCTGAACCAGGGGAGTTTACGCGAACAGCATTCCTGAATGGTAAATTTGATCTTTCTCAGGCTGAAGCAGTTGCCGATGTTATTCATGCATCGAGTGATGCGGCGCTAAAATTTGCTCGACGGCAACTTTCCGGTGCGCTTGGCCGAATACTCCTAGCACCGGAAAATACATTGCTAAGCCTTCTGGCACAAGTGGAAGCGTCCATTGACTTTCCCGAAGACATCTCCGAACGGAATGTCCCGCGAGCAAAAATAGCTGGCGTGCGCAATTCTTTGGAGCAATTGCTACGGACTGTCCGCCATCGAAATTGCCTGGAGCGAGGAGTTTCCGCCGTTCTCATCGGTGCACCCAATGCGGGGAAAAGTAGTTTATTGAATGCATTACTCGGCCGAGACCGTGCGCTTGTCAGCGCCATTGCCGGAACAACGCGCGACTTTATTGAAGAGAGTATTGCATTGGGCTCGTGGCGATTAACATTGATTGATACGGCGGGAATTGGTGCCGCTAATGGCGAATTGGAAGCGCTCGCAGTGGCACGCAGCGTGGAGCGGGCGATGGAATCGGATTTGCTGTTATGGGTCATAGATCGCTCAGATACAACTATTTGCGCGCCATTAGACTTCAGCCAATTGGCAAAACGCCGTGGAGTAATTATCCTCAACAAGAAAGATTTACCGATGGCATTGGACGCAGGACATCCCCTGCTCACTGACATTCGATGGCCCGTCGTTGAAATATCCACAAAAGCACCCCGAGATATTGATACTTTGCGATCTTTTCTCGAGTGCCACGTCAAAAAAATAAATTTAGTACCGGACGAAGAAGAAATCCTCGTGAATTATCGTCATGCAGAACTCTTACGTGTGGCAATTGAAGCATTGCTATTAGCGGAAGATATAAGCGATAAATGCGAGGAGTTGCTAGCATCGGAGTTGCGGCGTGCAATTGACGCCATTGCCGCTATTAATGGAGCGGAAACTTCTGAGGCTGTCCTGGATCGGATTTTTAGTCAATTTTGCATTGGGAAATGAGGTTGCGCCATGGATACGCTAATGCTCAACATAGTCTACTTAGTGATTGCCGTAATATTCGGCTATGCGTTTGGAGTTTTCGAGTGCCACATTTTTGGAAGCTTTTGCAGCAGAATAAACTACCGAACGCATAAAAGAATCGGCAGTGCACACAAAATTGCATTATTGCAAGGTTTGCTTTTCGGCGTTCTTCATTGGCTGCCATCTCCCGGACTACTGCTTAGGGCAACGCTCATTTCGCTGCTTTTTTTAGCCTCGCGCATCGATCGTATGTGCGGAATTATTCCTGACCCACTAACGATAGCTGGTGTAGTTCTTGGTTTGCTTTTTTCTGCACTTAATGAAGAAAGTTGTGCTATGCAAACACTCGTCATTTCCGTTGCGAAATCGGCGGAAGGTGGCCTCCTAGCATCGGCTATCCTATTGTGGATTGGGATTGTTTTTGAGTTCTTCACAAAGCGCGAAGGGATTGGCTTTGGAGACATAAAATTAATGGGTGTTTTGGGAGTTTTCCTGGGCTGCAGCGGTGCACTTCATGTGCTGTTCTATGCCTCGTGCCTAGCCCTAGTAATAAGATGCTGCTTGCGGAATTCTCTCCGCGAAAAAGTGCATTGCATGCCCTTTGCTCCGCATTTATTTTGGGGAACATTAATGCAAACCTTTTTCTAAAAATTGCACTTTGTTCTTGCGGAGTTCTGTTGATCCATTTCATTTGGCGCCAATGGCCCGCGAAGTGCTTATTTACTGCGAATTAGAGCAATTGCAGTTCGATGACGTGGAAGTTGCTGCATTTTTTACGGCGTTGGATGAACTTTACGCTGGACCTCAGGGATTGCTATCCGTCGCTTTTCTCCGCGATGATACTTTGCGGGAAATACATGCAGAATTTCTACGAGATAAGGAATCGACGGATGTAATCACTTTCCCCGGCGACATCGTGGAAAACTTTGCCGGAGAAATTTGCGTTTCCGTCGACTACGCAGCAACTTACGCTGAAATTCATGGGAAAAATTTCGCCGAAGAATTAACTTTATATCTCGTTCATGGCTGGTTGCACCTGTGTGGCTTAGATGATATCGAATTCGAAGACATCACCCGCATGCGTTTGGCAGAAGAAAGATCCATTACATTTCTCAAATCGCATTGCCTTATGCCGAACTTCGTCATTGGCGAAAAAAGCACTTCGTGATGTGGTTAGTGAAATTTCGCAGACAACCATATCTGTTGGCAAATTTTTCACAATCCAAAGTTCTTTTTTACTTGAAATCTTTTCTCAGCGCGACGAACGTATGTCCGTGCGACATCTACATGGAAAACGGTCCAGAAATTTCTGGCACTCCGCTATTTTATTTTTTGGAACGTGCGCATTTTCTGGACTGCACCTGCCGGCACCCGGAACGGTGGGCAGTTTTCTGGGAATTTTTTTCTATCTCATCTTCTTCCGTGGCATGGATATAGTGGAATTTTTTATCGCCTATGCTGCAGCGATCATTTTCGCCATCTGCATTTGCGGCCGCAGTGAACGCATCCTGAGAGTGCGCGATCCTTCCGCTGTCAATCTCGACGAATTTGTCGCCATGCCCCTCTGCTACTGGCCCTTAGACACTCTGCAACGGGCGCCGGAGTGGTTGGGTTGGAAGTTTTTGCTATTTGGCTTTTTTCTTTTTCGCCTATTAGATATTTGCAAGCCATTCGGTATTAATCGCTTGCAAAAACTTCCTTCCGGGTTGGGGATCGTCATCGATGACCTGGCTGCCGCTGCCCTCACCGGCCTATTCTTGCCGTGCATTTTTTTGTGGTTACGCTAGATCTGCTTGCGCATCAGGTGATTGGCACGGTCAAATGAAAAAATAACGAGCGGCAGCGGATTTTCTGTCGTAGCCGCCCGCGGGTTTACTTTTGGCTTTTCGCATAGGAGTAAATGTCTCACATTCTGTAACAAAAGTGTCTCAAAAGGCTGGACTCCACGGCCTGATTTGAAGAGATGCCCTGGACCGCCAAGCGTTACGGCGAACGGTCATAAAAAATTTGCGGAATTTGCATTTTTAGGCTTGTCAGATTGGGATAAAACGCAGATCCAAATTCGGGAAGGGATCCGGATCGTCGGAGTAGTGCCGTGGAAATTGAAAAAGAAAAGCGGGGAGAGTTGGTATATTCTGTGAAATGCATATTCCCAGCCGAAGAGGTGGCCGAAATGCGCCGAAAGCTTGTGGCAAAATTTGCGCAAAGGGCGCGTCTACCTGGATTCCGAGATGGGAAGGCTCCTATCGCCCTCGTGGAAAAGAAGCTGACGAATGAGATTGACGGTGAGGTGAAAGAGGCACTTGGTGCACAGAGTCGGGAGGCTATGCGAGCCGAATGGGGAGATGACATATGGCTCATTGAAGGGTTGCGCGTAGAAAATACGGAGGTGGAAACGACTACCGTGCAGATGGAGGTCATCCTGTTCCCGCAATTGCAGATACCAGACTATTCTAATCTCGATTTGCCTATCTTTGACACGGAGCCGCTAGATTCAGCAGTGCAGGAAGTGGTTGCCAATCTTCGCCGCCTTGGCCAGAATGTAGCAACGGAAAATCCTGCTGCTCAGGGAGATATCGTCTGTGTCAGCTATGACGCACAACTTCCCAATGGCGTAACATTGAACGATGAAAAAAGTAATGTTCTCTGTCACGGAGATGAGCTATGCCTTTCCCCGTGCGATTCGGAAGATGACAAATTTTCATTTCTCTATGCAAAATTATACGCTGAGGCCCTAGGCATGCGAGCTGGGGAGGAACGAATGGTTCGCGTGCAGTTTCCTGAAACATTTTGGGAAAGATCGTTAGCTGGCGTGAGTTTGGACTACAATTTCAAAGTTTTGCAAGTGAAAACGACGATTTTCATCGACGAAAATAAGGACTTGCTAGCATTTCTGGGAGTGCCCAATGAGGAAACATTGTATCGCAACATCCGTCAAAAGATCTTTCTTGGCAAACTACTTAGCGAAATGGGGCGACAGAGAGAATACATTTTGGATTATTTACTGACAAATACGCAATTTCCCGCAGTGCCAGCTAAACTTTATCAGCCGACCATTGCGATGGAGTTTGACATTTGGAATATGTCAGCGAATCTTGGGAAACTTCCGGAAGAAACTGGCACGCAACCAACTGCGGAAATGGTTTCCAAGCTAGTTGAAAATGGGAAACGTGATGTTCACGCGTATCTTCTAGCTAAAAAAATTGCTCGCATGGAGAATATCACAGTAACCGAAGAGGTTGTGTACATAGTAGTGCAGGATATGTGTGTGCGTTTTGGCATTGATCTTAGTGCGTTTGAAGCGTGTTTGGAACGCAATAAAAAAATGAGAAGCTGTATAAGTTTTAACGCGCACATTGCCGCAGTTGTTGAATATATCTTTAAGAAAAATTTTCGCAGAGAAAAACTGAAGTCTGGTCCGGTATTTGAAGAAGCTATGCAATGGTTGAAAAATCGGAGTAATGTCGCGAATGACAGCGCTTTAGACGATTCAGCACTTTTTGATATATTGCAGAAAATGTCCATGCAAAACTATGGCGACAACGAATCAAAAAATGCGTGAAAGTGTACCCACAGTGCGTATGCGAGAGCGTTTTACGAAGGAGTTGCAGATATCTGACCACACCAGACGGCTTTGATGTCGTCTGCAGCAGCTTCAAATTGTTGCCAATATGGTCTCTCCCATCTGCGAAGTTTTTTGCGCAACCCAGGGCATCCCCGTAAGTTTTGGCACCCCCACGGGGAATCGAACCCCGATTGCCGGAATGAGAATCCGATGTCCTGACCGTTAGACGATGAGGGCGCAACCTTCGCGGATCGCATGGGATAAGAAAATCACTCTTTGTCAAACAAAAAAAAGATCGAGTTGGTTTGGTGGTGTTTTTTTGCAAACGTCGGCCACACGCAGCTTTTGGAAATCTCCAAAAAAGTGCTTGCCATAGCTGACGCATCCGACCATATACATCCGTACCGGGTGAGGTATCCAAGCGGCTAAAGGGTGCAGACTGTAAATCTGTCGGAGTTCTTCCTTCGTGGGTTCGAATCCCCCCCTCACCACCAGCGGCTCCGCGAGTCACTGTGTGACCCCATAAAATTGCGGCCTGGTTTTTTCAAAAGAGAGAAAAGTCCCCTCTCACACCACTCTTCGCACATTGCAGCATAGAGTGTGCGATATTGCTATCTTTTTCATTTCTTCTGATGGTTGCATGCTAACAGCCACATCATCAAGCACTTCCCAATCTTGTCCAATGTCTGTAAAAATAAACCTCCACTACATTCTCAATAATGGAATTCTTTATGTACTCGCCAACGGAAACTGGACGATCTTCCCATCCAATTCGCGAAAAAAGCCCAATAGGTGGCTGGAAAGAATTTTCATTCCCGTAGTAATTTTCATTGCCAAAAGTTCTAGGTTTTGGAAAAAAGGGATCATGGCAGGGTTTGCTCGCATTATTTTGTCCGCCGTCCTTTTGGTCGTTCCCGCATTGGGCACGGGAAAGACGCAGGATGTTGATTTTACCGCCGCAGAATTGCTTAGCAATGGCATGCGCTGCGAGGAAGAACACAAACTTGGCGAGGCTCGACGCACCTATCATCGTCTGGTGCACCGCTATCCGAAATCACCGGAAGCTCCGGAAGCTCTGCGGCGGACGTGCGGCATACTATTGGAACAGAAGAGGCTGCTCGCCTCCTACCAGTGTCTCCAAAAACTCCTGGATCGTTATCCAAATTACCCCAATTATCTGGAGGCGATTGAGTTTGAATTTCACCTAGCGGAACAGCTGATGGGGGGACAGCGCAATTATTTTATGGGGAAAATTCCGGGCTTTAAAAATCGCACTGCCGCCATCGATGCCTTCAAAAACATCATTGATAGAGCACCCTACGGAGAGTGCGCGCCGAAGGCATTGATGAATGTGGCCTTGCTGGGGGTAAAAACGAAGGAGTTGCCAATTGCGATCGATGCCCTGGAGCGACTTATCGATGAGTACGGATCTTCGCCACAGGCTTCCGATGCGCTCTTTCTCCTCGCCAAGGTCTACCGCAGCAGCGTCCCCGGACCGGCCTACGATCAGCGCGCAACGGAAATGGCTATCAATTATTGCCAGGAATTTTTCATCCTTTTCCCGGATTCTCCGCTGATTCCAGATGTAGAGATTCTTCTCGCGGAGGCACTTGAATTGCGCGCCGCGGGAAAGTTGTCCATGGGGAATTTTTACTATGACCTGCGACAAAATGCGCGCGGAGGGCGTTCGTATTACGAGGAAGTGCAGCGCGTTGCCCCAAAGAATTCCGTTGCCGCGGAAATTGCCGTCAGACGTATGGATGAGATTGACGAAGGAAAACCTGGCAGAGGAACCCCGCTGGACAAAATTCTCGGCCGCTACAAGTGTAAGTCCTCGCAACGCATGACACTTCTCGCCCGCTCTACGGAAGACGATGAGGTGGAAATGGAAATTTTCCATGAGGATTTCTAGGATGTATTTTTGTGCTCATTTTTTGATTCGCGAATGTTCTGACAATCGCCAAAAGTTGTTGCAACTTTGAGAGATCAACTGGTGCATTGGGAATAATCCCAGCTGGGCGCGCGATGCGTTTTGATAGCCCGAAAAGCCTGGTTGATGACGATCTGTGAGCAGAAAACAAATTTTCTTAAAAAATAAACTTGCAATCTTCTTTGTCGACTCTAGACAAACAAAGTCCTGCCTGACTAGCTCAATTGGCAGAGCAGTTGACTCTTAATCAATTGGTTCGGGGTTCGAGTCCCCGGTCAGGTACCATCGCCGCGCCGGATTAGCTCAGTCGGTAGAGCACCCGCCTTGTAAGCGGAAGATCGTCGGTTCGATCCCGACATCCGGCTCCATGCCCCCAGAGCGGATTCGTGTGGAATTCTTAAAGAAGAATCCATGTGCGATATTTCGAT
>JAITFC010000106.1 GCA_031281635.1 Puniceicoccales bacterium
AATGCAATGCCACCAATCAGCTGCTCGTCGTAGGGAATCATTTGCCATTCTAAATTTTCTCCGCAAACGGGTAAAATTCTTCCGCAAAGACGACGTGCTGCGTTTTTGATAGCCGCAAATGCTTCGGGCAGAAGAGAATCAAGCGACTCACCGCCGCGCACTCGCTCGCGAAATTCCTCCGTTTTTCCCGCCAATTCCGCGTCGGACAGAGCCTGATAGCTCTTTTCAAATTCATTAATTTTCCGAACAAGTGGTTCGCAGTGTCGAAAAAATTTTCTATAGTGGCGGCCAGCCAAGCGGCGCCAAAGCCTCAAAAAGCCAAACATAAGCGGGTGACATTGGAATTTGCGCACGAAAGGAAGTCAATCTTTGAAAATTTTTCACCTTAAATTCTACTCACGGGCTCCGCGTTCCAGTTGCGGGATAGTTTTCTAAGTATTTGAAACAAAAGGAAATGTGCTTTGCGACAAAATTTCTAGAGCCAAAGTATCGTGGACGAGCATGCCACGCTCCGTCGGACAAATATTCCCCGCAAATTTTTTCACGAAACCCATCTCTTGCCAGCGCTGGAAAAGTTTCCCGCAATCCGCAACGCCAAGTTCCTCCGCACGAGAAAGTAAACATTCGTCAAATCCGTCCGCAGTTCGCAGGCCAAAAATCATGCGATCCTGGAGCAAAAGAAACTTCGTTAAAAAAACTATATCTTCTTCTGCGGCAAGGCCTTGCTCCTCCATCTGAGCCCATAATGCCAGGTCATCAACGTTGCGAAAACGGCGTCCGCGGCATTGTGATGCCGCCGATGGTCCTAATCCGAGCCATTCGCCCATGCGCCAGGTGTTGCAGTTGTGCTGGCAACGGTGACCATCGCGCGCAAAATTAGAGATTTCGTAGTGCTCAAAACCCTTGTCGCGGAGGAAATTCCACGTTTGACGATAAAATTTTTCTCCGGACAATGACCAGCTTTCATGTAAACCATCTCCGACCGGTGTGCCGCATTCTCCCGTTAGGCAATATGTGGAAATGTGATCCGGCCCCAATGCCACCGCCATTCGCAAATCTGCCATCCAACTGCTAAGCGATTGACCGGGAATGTGAAACATCATATCCAAATTCACGGAAAACGAAAATTCTCGCAGCAATTCATAGGCACGTAAACTTTGCTGCGTTGTTTGCCTTCTCCCGAGTGCCACCAGAGTGCATTCGTCGAAGCTCTGTACCCCCAATGAGATGCGCGTTGCTCCGAGCTCATGCAAGATTGTCAATTTTTCTCGCTTAACGGTCGAAGGGGAAAATTCCACGGTCCATTCTCTTGGCTGCCAAGTAATTCCGATGCCGAGTGCCTCTGTGACGCGGACGAAATCATGGGGAGTCAAAACTCCGGGAGTTCCGCCGCCAAAAAAAAGTGTATCTGCGCCTGCACCTTGGCCCTCTTTGCGCTGCCATTCTTTTCGCAAGCACTGCAAATAGCGCTCCATGGCGGGACGCGTCGGTGGTTCCTTGTAGAATACACAAAATCCACAGCGGGAAGCGCAAAACGGCACATGAACGTAGACACCCAGTCCAGAAATCTCCGGCACAGCGCTGCCATGGCAAAAAACCGGCAAATTCTTGCAAGGAAAAATTTTTTCAAAGAAACTTTGCTATTTTCATTTTTTTTACCTTAAACATGTCCGCTATGACTGTAGGGAATGTAAATCCGGGGCCCGTGGCGGTGGTCGTTGAGGTCCTGAATAGGTGTATAGAATCAGAAACGTTGAGTAGGATGCTATGGATGGTGCGTACCTATGCGGGATGGTGCACGATTTTGCAATTAGTTATTTTGATCTCCAAGCCAGATGCCACAATAGATCCCATCGATGCGGTGCTCACAATTTTCGGGGGCGTGAAGGCACTGTCGTCTACGATGAAAGAGATGGAGCCTCTCTTGGGAGAAATGACGAAACGGCAAATTATTTTTCTCCGAATGGTTGCTTTGCAGTTCGTTATATATACGCTCCCGGATTAGCACAGTCCGTCCATGCCGCAACAGCTAGCGGACGCGCCAGAGGCAAAACGCGCCAATCGTACCCAAAAGTCCATTCGGGAGCCACGCGGCGGTGATTGGCGGCATGCGTCCGCAGGAGCCAAATGCGTGGCATGCATGGGTGACGACGTGGAAAAGGAAGAGCAGCAAAATGGCGCGGGAAATATTGATGGCAGGGCCCGTGCGCATGCCGCATACGGCAAACGGGATGGCGCAAATGATGACGATCAGTGGGCTCCAGCAACCGGCAATAAGTGTGTGATAGCGTGTTGCATAGGAGTTATAAGCAATATCTTCTTTAGGCACACAGTAAAGTAATTTTCTCACCATTGCGAGGGATAAATTTTGCGTGCGCCGCTGGGAGAGAAGGAGTAATCTAGGAGATTCGTCGAGGTCTATGCAGTCTTTTTCTTCGTGAAAATGCACCTGCGATTTTTCACTTTTCGTCGCAAAAATTGTTTCGCGCACGCCGCGCAACCGCCAGTGTCCGTCGACATATTCGCCACTTTCGGCGCATAGTCGCCCCGTATCGCAACCGTCTGCGCCGTAGAAATGGACGACGACCTGTTCCGCTCCCCGGCAGTTGGGGTGCAGATGCCCAATGAGCCAGAGCCTACTTTTCTGCCTATTGTCATAGCTCAAATTGTTTAGACGCAGGGAATTGCCAGCGATGGGAGTCGATTGATTGGCCTTCACCGCGGCGGTGATTTCCTGTGTCCGCTCGTCGCAAAATGGGATGACTGTTCCATTTAGAAGAAATAGTAAAGCAGAAAAAAAAATGCCGCATGGCCATAGCCAACTTGTTACGTATAAAAGAGATGCACCCGCCGTTCGCATGGCAACGATTTCCCCATTAGCGTGCAATTTCCCGAGGCCGAAGAGGACGGCGATGAAGAGAGAAATTGGGATGCAGGCGGGTAAGAATCCTGGGAACACATGGCCGTACAGCGCTAGTATCTGACTGGCACTGGCACCACAATGCAACAATTCCGGCAGCGTGCGATGCATATGCTCGAGAAAAAAGATGCCGAGCAGAACCAAAAGTGCCACACACATGGCCCGAATCCATTCGCGTAATATATAGAGGGGCAAGGACATGGTGCGCAGAATGCCTGGCGGAGAGAGAGGGATTCGAACCCTCGGACCCCCGATTAAAGAGTCACCTTCTTAGCAGGAAGGCGCTTTCGACCACTCAGCCATCTCTCCGCGCTCCGCGAGTGTTAGGATTGCCCTGGGGCGAGGTCAAGATTTTTATGCCTATCCACGCAGGTTTTTCATTTTCCGATTTGAAAGACGCCGAGTTTTCGCCAGAACGTTGCCGTGCTGTACCGCCGATATATTTTTTTGCAAATTTTCATTGCCACCGTTTGTGCCACATTATTTTTCGTTGGCATTTTGTTGACTGGCAATGTGTTACGCGACATACTGCAGTGGCTCATTGCCGGAGAAATGCACTGGAAATTATTCTATAAAACGCTTCACACACTCCTGCCCGCATTGGTCTCCTACGCGCTTCCCATCGGGCTTCTGACGGCTGTTTTTCTCGTTTTTGGACGCATGTCGGAACAAAGTGAAATTCTTTGCCTTCAAACGGCGGGTATCTCACTCCTGCGCATTGCAATGCCAGTTTTTTCGCTGGCACTTGTGTGTTTTGCCGGGACCTTGGCCATCAACCTCTGCTACGGCCCGCGCGCTTCATATAATTATCGTCGCTATTTGCACGGAATGCTCACTAAAAATCCTCTACAATTCTTTCAATCACAAAGATTTATCCGCGATTTCCCCGGACACATTCTCTACGCCGGTGGCCGGGACGGAGACAAATTGTCGAATCTGCGCATCTGGGAAGTGGATAGCGGTAATCAATTTACGGAATTTCTGCATGCGCAGAAGGGCAGCCTGGTCCACGATCCGGCCAAAAATTTGCTGCGACTCGATTTGGTAGGCGGGACACTGGAACCATTGGGAAAAAACGGAACCACGCTGCGTTTCCACGAATCATCGGTATTCCTGCCGCAGGAGCGGATAGCGATGAATTTTGGCGAACAGAAACAGCTCAAGCATATGGACTTATGGGAATTACTTGCGGTTTTACGGCGCGCGCGGACGGAGAGCGTGGAAAAAAATCCCATCCAGAGGCGGAAAAATTTGGAATACGTAGCCGCTAATTTCATTCTGCACCAGCATCTTGCCATGGCGTTTTCGACCTGTGCGCTGGCCGTTCTTGGCATCCCCCTGGCCCTGAGGACGCGACGTGCTGGAAAATCCATCGGCATCGCCATTTCCATCATTCTCGCTTTTGCCTATTACTTTGCCACAACGTGCATTGGGTGGTTGCAAAATTCTCCGTACCTGCGCGCCGACTACCTCATTTGGCTGCCCAACGCGATTCTCCTATGCACTGGACTGTGGCTATTTCATCGCCATTTGCGCCCACATTAGTGTAGCCGAGATGCCGCTCCAATTCTACCCTGGACCAGCCTTACATGTCGACTGATGCGGTGAAACTCAGGATGCTCTGACACAAATTACAGTCGTCACGCGGAATTATGTTGCATGGTCTGAAAAATTCCACTCGCTGAGGAAGAACCATGAGCGCCGAATTGGACGTGTGGCGTCCGTTGCAGGACCTTGAGGAGCAGTTGGGGGAATTGCGTCGCAAATCGGAGGAGTCGCATGTGGACTTTGCCGAGGAAGTACATGCCATAGAGGAAAAAATTGCGGAAACTCGCCGGAAAATCTACGAGGATCTCGGCATTTGGGAACGGATTCAACTTGCCAGGCATCCGCAGCGTCCCTATGCGCTGGACTTTATTTCGCGTATTTTCGTAGATTTTGAAGAAATTCACGGCGATCGACATTTCGGGGATGATGCGGCAATGGTTTGCGGCGCAGCATTTTTGAAAGGTATGCCGCTCATGATTATCGCGCAGCAAAAGGGGCGTACGCTGAAGGAAAACATTCGACGCAATTTTGGATGTCCGCAGCCTGAGGGTTATCGTAAAGCATTGCGTGCGATGAAATTAGCCGAAAAATTCTCCCTTCCCATCATAAGTTTCATTGACACGGCAGGCGCCTACCCGGGCATCGGATCCGAAGAGCGCCATATCGGCGAAGCAATCGCTGTTAACATGCGCGAAATGAGCACCTTGTCCGTCCCCATCGTCGGGATTGTTATCGGCGAGGGTGGGTCAGGAGGCGCACTGGGCATTGGCGTGGTCGATCGTCTCCTCATCCTCGAAAATGCTTATTATTCAGTCATTTCGCCGGAAGGTTGCGCCGCAATTTTGTGGAAAAACAGGGAAAAAGCGGCGGATGCTGCCCGTGCCCTGCGGTTGGAGCCGAAACAACTCCTTGAATTTGGCATCGCCGATGAAGTTCTTCCGGAACCGATCGGCGGCGCACAGCGCGATTGGGACGCAACAGCAGCGACGGTCAAAGCGGCATTGGTACGTCACCTGGAAGAACTGGGGCCCCATGCCGATCTAGCCGCACGCTACGCAAAATACCGCAAAATTGGCGTCTATGGGGAAGAAATTTAGGACCGCTGCGATAGAAAATGCAAGCAAGATGATTCATGCTAGTGCGATTTGATAACCTATGTTTGGGTCAGAGATAATGATAGGCATAATAGTTAATTGTTACCACAACCGCCTACTACTTGCAAGCAAAAAAAATCGTGGCAGCGCAAGTTGATGAGAACGCAATGCTCTAAGTTAACCCATCTTCGAACGGCAATATTTTCGAAAAAATTTTTGTAGACAATTTTTCCGTCGCCGGCACATTGCGGGAAAATGTTTCATGGTCTCCTGCTGCAGGATATTTCCGTTGGTTCCGGCGAAAAATTTTTTGTGCGGGGTGTGTCTCTGGTCGTACCTGCCGGTGAATTGCACATTTTAGTTGGACCAAACGGTGCTGGGAAAAGTTCTCTGCTGAAGGCACTTGCCGGGCATCCGGACTATGCAGTATCCGCCGGAGAATTTTTTTTGGACGGTGAAAATTTGCTGGAAATGACTCCGGAAGAGCGGTCCCGGTGTGGCCTTTTTTTGGCATTTCAATCTCCGGTCCCACTTCCCGGTGTGGCACTTGGACGAATGTTGCAAGTTGCGCGCCAGGAACGGCAACCGAAGGGAGCACCGATTGATGTCCGGGCTTTTTATGGCGAACTATGCAATGCGATGGAAAGTCTTGGCATGGAACGCTCTTGGGCGACTCGGTTCGTCAACGACGGAATTTCCGGTGGCGAGAGCAAGCGTTGCGAATTGTTGCAAATTTTGCTGCTGCATCCGAAATATCTTCTCCTGGATGAACTTGACAGTGGACTGGACATGGACGCGGTAAATTTGGTGGCAGAGACGCTGGAGAAACTGCGCCGTGCGGGAACTGGCATTCTCTGTGTGACACACCGGCAATCTCTGCTGCAGACACTGAATCCGGATCGAATTCACATTTTGCGCGAAGGTCGACTGCTGTGTTCGGGCGGGATGGAATTGGCCGAGGAATTGCATGTGCGTGGATTCCAAGGATTTTGATGAAAGGAGCAGCAAGTGGCCGTTGACATTGATTTTTCCTCCTCTTCGGGAGATTTCTCCTATGCAACGACCTATGCCCACGATGCCGGCTGCGGACTCGGCGAGGAAACGGTGCGCTACATTTCCAAACTCAAGGAAGAGCCGGAATGGCTGTTACAATTTCGTCTGCGCGCGCTGAAAGTATTTGAACGGATGGATTTGCCAAAGTGGGCGCCGCTTAAAAAGGCACAGCTTGACATTTCCAAGCTTCACTGCTATCTTTCACAGGGAGAACGACCTAAAACGGATTGGGAGGATGTTCCGCAGGAAGTAAAACAAACTTTTGATCGCCTGGGAATTCCAGAAAAGGAGCGAAAATTTTTTGCCGGGGTGGAGGCACAATTTGACAGCGAAATGGCCTATGCGAATTTGCAAGAAAGTTTACGCGCCCAAGGAGTTATCTTTGTTAATTCCACGGAAGGTCTTTTGCACTATGAGAAATGTTTTCGACCATTTTTTGGCACAGTCATTCCCGTCGGTGACAATCTTTTCAGCGCACTCAACGGCGCTGTATTTAGCGGTGGCAGTTTCATTTACGTTCCAGAAGGCGTCAAGGTGAAGCAACCTTTGCAAGCCTATTTTCGCATCAACGCCGAACGTTTTGGTCAGTTTGAACGCACGCTAATTATCATTGATAAAGATGCGGAAGTGACTTATTTAGAAGGGTGTACGGCACCGAAATTTGACAGTGATACGCTGCATGCGGCCGTTGTGGAAATTGTCGCGCTACCAGGTGCAAAAATGCGCTACATCACCGTGCAAAATTGGTCGAATAATGTGTATAATTTGGTCACCAAGAGGGCCATCGCACATGAAAATGCCGAAATGCGCTGGATCGATTGCAACATCGGCTCAAAATTGACGATGAAATATCCCGCCGTTATTCTCGAAGGAGAAGGTGCAAGTGGCTCTGTCCTTTCTATTTCCGTTGCGCGTGACGGCCAGCGGCAAGACACAGGAGCCCGGATGATTCACCGGGCGTCGAACACACGGTCCCGCATTGTCGCCAAATCTCTCTCCATCGGCGACGGCGACAGCACCTACCGCGGAACGATTTCCATGGGCCGTGACGTAGAAAATTGCCGCAGTTATAGTCGCTGCGACGCCATACTCATGGATGACAAAAGCATTTCTCGCACATTTCCACACATCGACTGCCGCAATGATCGTTGCATCGTCGAACACGAAGCGGCCGTTTCCAAAATTTCCAGTGAACAGCTCTTCTATTTGCGTCAAAGGGGGATAGGAGAATCTCAGGCGCTCAGTTTGATCGTGAACGGTTTCTTTGACGAGCTTATCCGCGAATTTCCCATGGAATACGGAGTGGAATTGAAGCGGCTCATCGAAATGGAGATGGATGCCGGTGCTGGCAGAAAGAGGGAAGGAGCGCGAAATGTCTGCTAGTGAGGAGGATTGGCCGACGGAAGTTTTACATGGCGGTGAGCCGATGCCGCGAAACATTGCCAAAAATCAACGCATCGTCGATGCCGTACCGCGTTCATTGGCATTGCATTGGACTTTTTCTGCCGGTGCTAAACTTAAATACGTGCTCGATCTGCGCTCCCAAGATCGTGAAGTGCAGTTGCATCGGAAAGTTATCTGCGAACTCAATGCTTCCGACGTTTCCGTGCAAATTTATGCCATTTTACGCGGAAACAATCACCAACGTATTTCTCTAGATTTGCATTTGCATCATGGCGCATCTCATACACACTCAGTGACTTACATATGCACAGTCGCCGAAGACTCATCGCGCATTCGCACCATTGCAAAAATTTCCGCTGCCGAACGCATCGAATGCTGTGACGCCCATCTGCAGAATCGCAATCTGCTCCTGTCGCCGGCGGCCTCTGTGGAAACAACGCCCATCCTCGACATTCAGTCCAACGATATTCGCTGCAGTCACGGGGCGACGGTCAGCGGCCCGCGGCCGGACGAAATTTTTTATTTGCGTTCGCGGGGAATATCGGAAGTTGTTGCCAGACAAATCATTCGCGACGCTTTCATCGCACAGGCCACGGGAAATCAGCCAAACGATTAAAAGAAATTTTACTGATCATAAAAATTTTCCAATTCCACGTCGTCACCACCTGGGCGTCCCAGTGCATAGGCAACTTCTTCGTCCGGAAGTGAATTGATAATTTCGGCCAAACGATGAGCCCCAATGCTTCCCTGTTTCTCCCGACGATTTGTTCAATAAATTCATCTACTGGGAATGGAAGATCGCCGATTCTTCTCAGGAGATCGCGCATTTCAACTGGATTTCCGTCGACTATTTGACGAAAAAGTTCGTACCGCGCTGAGTCACGAAAAGTAACGTTTCCTTCATCGCTTACGTGCGTATATTCTCTGCTCCACACAACGGTAAGCGAGTCGATGCCATAACCGGCCGCGCCACCCATTATCCCGAATGTTATCATGCAAACAAACACCGGGAGCCATGTCCATAAGAAAAGTACTTTTATAAAAAACCATTCGATATTGTCGAAACCCTCTAGAATAGTCTGTTTATGGCGGATTTCAACCGGGTTATCTAAATTTTAAAAAATGTCTAATTTTTTCATTGACTTTCAATATTTCATGAATATAGATAAAGCCATGATTTGTTGTATCGCTATTCTTGCCCAGTACTATGAATCTTGGGCCACAAAAGCGGCTGAACTGAGCGGCTTCCTCTCAGTGACCGGCTACGCTGCGCTAATGGGCGTAAAATTAATTGCAGTGTTTGGGGGCCCTGCGATTGTTTTCCCATACGCGTTTTTGTGCATAATGGCCCTCGCAGACTGCGTCTTCGTAGCCTGTAATTTCTCTGCAATTTACTACCGAATAAGCATGGCAATATCAGCGGTGCCAGAAGAAAGCCGTCACCCTCTACTTTTCCTCCGCCGCCAAATGACGGTTTCTAATGGAGGCATTCTTGCAGTGTGCAGTTCCATTGCACTATTTTCCATAAAAATCGCCACTGCCTATGGGTGGTTATCATTCACGTTTCCTCCGTCCCTTTTGGTGACGGCAATTGGTCTGGGACTTTCAGGGATTATTGGCATGCTCGGCGTGTGTTTCTTCCGCCATCGGCAACTGAGATTACTGGCAGGAATGCTAGCGGCGAATGTGGTACCGCCAAATATAATGCTGTGCCAAATTTTGACGTACTCAAAGGATCTGTCCGCTGATTTGATGCGTTTAGCCGCCAATCTAGCCGCCAATCAAAACGGTGCGGCAACTGTGCACATAGATGCCGACGCTGATTATAGTAGAAATACAATTTCCTATGAAGATGTAACACTTTGCCGCTATTTTGGCGTTCCGCTACTTATCCTACCAATGAATGCAGATCAAAATGCAGCAACTGAGGCGATTCTCGGCGTCGAGGCTCGCAATGCAATTGCAGAAAATGGTAACATAGATTTGTCCGGCAGAAAGCTGTTTGTGAAATCTGGCACATTTTGCTTGCAGGAAGATCTCCGTGCTTTCGTAGAACATGGCATCCAAGTGCACGTAGACCCGTATGAATTTTGGAATCTCCCCCCTGGCATGGAATTTTGGGATAAGGATAGGGTTTTCTATTCT